>NZ_JACARK010000383.1:0-16543 GCF_013386655.1 Pseudomonas sp. K5002
GCGCCGTCGCGCAGCTGGGGCCTGGCGGAAGGCCCGCGAAGCCTGATCGTGCTGATGCTGGGACTGATTTCCACCGCGCTGGTCACGCTGATCGCCACCCGGCGCCAGGCCCGGCCGCTGCAGTATTTCGCCCAGGGTGTGCGACGTTTCGGCGCCGACTTTCGTGCGCCGCCTATCGAGCCGGTCGGCCCCCAGGAAATCCGCCAGGCGATTCTCGCGTTCAACGGCATGCAGGCGCAGTTGCAGCACTTCATCCAGGACCGCACCCAGATGCTCGCCGCGATTTCCCATGACCTGCGTGCGCCGCTGACCCGCCTGCGCCTGCGGGGGGAATTCATCGAAGATGCCGACCAGCAGCACCGCCTGTTCCGGGATGTCGACGAGATGCAGGCGATGATCAACACCGCGCTGGAATTCTTTCGCGACGATGCGCGCCTGGAACAGGCCACCCAACTGGACCTTGCGGAGTTGCTGCAAACGCTGATTGACGACTACCGCGACCAGTCCATCGACATCGGCTTCAATGGCCCGCCCCGGCTGGTGTATTTCGGTCGTCCGCTGGGGCTCAAGCGAGTGATGACCAACCTGATGGACAATGCGATCCACTACGGGCTGGCGCCGGAGATTGAGCTGCAACAGAGCCCGGGAAGGGTGACGGTGCGGGTGCTGGACCGTGGCCCGGGCATCCCGCAGGAGCAACATGAGCAGGTGTTCCTGCCGTTCTTTCGTCTGGAAGGTTCACGCAATAAAAGTACCGGGGGTGTCGGTTTGGGACTCTCCACGGCACGGGCGATCGTCCTGGAACACGGTGGAACGCTGACCCTGGAAAATCGCCCGTGCGGCGGGTTGGCCGCCGTGGTGGTGTTGCCGGTTTAGGACGGCTTAACGGTCAGAGCAAATTGGGTCCCAAACCGCTCAGATTACTGCTGTTCGACTGAAAACTTTGCTGGTTGGAACTGCTACGCGAGGGCTCATCGTTTGGTTTGGGGGCCGGCTGAACAGGTTGGACGGGTTGAGTGGCTTGAGGCGAATGAGTGGGCCCATTGAAGGATTGGATATGGAAAGCGCTGCCAATGATTGGAAAGGACATAGATGTTGGCTCTCATTAGAAAGGACGTGAAGTGTGCGCATTCACCTCCCTTTGAGTGCGTCCTGATCAGTGGCCCTGGCCCGGTCCGGCGTTCCGGGCCTTTGGATTTCCATATGCTTCGCCGTCTCGATGAGGCGCCGTTTCAAGCCGGCTTGGGCACCGTGAACCGAAACTCGCTGCCTCGCCCCAACTCACTCTCAGCCTCGATCCGCCCGCCGTGGGCCTGCACGATGCCTTGGGTGATGTACAAGCCCAGGCCGCTGCCGGTGGGATTGTTTTCGGTTTGCGTCCAGTAGCGATCAAACACGTGAGGCAACTGATCAGGGGCGATCCCTTCGCCGGAGTCACGTACCGAAAACACGATCTCTTCGCCATTGCTCAGCGCACTGATGCCGATATTGCCCTGGCGCGGGGTGAACTTGATGGCGTTGCCGATCAGGTTCGACAGCACCTGGAACAACCGTTCCGGGTCGGCATGGATTTGCAGCCCGGGTTCGGCATTGAAGGACAGGTCGATGCCCTTTTCCATCGCCAGGGGCGCGAGCAGTGAATAGGCCTCCTCGAACATCTGGCTCACGTCCAGGGCCACCGGCTTGACGGTGTAGCGCCCGGCTTCGATCTTCGAGGTGTCGAGCAAATCTTCCAGCAGCACATTCATGCGCCCGGCGGCTTGTTGCATGGTATCGATGGCCGAGGAAATCCGTCGCGAGGTGTGTGGGCCATCGGAACTGAAGGCCTTTTGCATCATGCCGCAGAGCATCGAGATCACCGTCATCGGGTTGCGCAGGTCGTGGGAAACCACCGCCACCAGTTCATCCCGGGCGCGCACCGCCTGTTGTTCACGCAGCACCTGGCGGGCCAGGTCATTTTCCAGGGCCGAGCGGCGCAGGTCGTTGGCGGCGAAGCGGTCACCGTGGCTCCATTTGGTGGAAATGCCGGCCATCTCCACCTTCCAGATTTCAAACGAGGTGCGTGGGCGAAGGTGCAGGCCCGCGTCGGTGCTTTCCAGGTCCAGGGGTTTGTTCGGGTCGCCGCTCCAGTTGATGTTTTCCTTCACTTCGGGACGAAACCACAACACGCCGTTGTCCACCGGCTTGGGCAAGCTCATGGCCAGCACGCCACTGGCTACGTGCTGGTATTCAGCCGCCGGCGGGTAAACCGAGGCCAGGTTATGGCTGGCAAACACCGGCTGCCCGGCCTCTTGCAGCCACTTGTGCAGGGCGCGAATCTGCGCAGGTTCCGGGCAATTGCCGTAGCGGTGCAGTTGCTTGTCTTCGATGATTGCCACACCGCCTGCGAGGGTCAGGTCCATCAGCAATTGCGGACGCTGCGCCAGGCCATCGAAGACGTTTGCGGGCGAGGCCTGCATGGCCTGGCTGAGCAAGGCCAGGGCCTCGACTTTTTCTTCGCGCTGGCGGCTTAGGTCCAGGGCCTCCATGGCGCTGATCTGCAACGACAGCACCTGGCCGATGGTCTGGCACGCGGTGCGCAAATCATTGGGCACCAGCAGCGGCTGGCGGTTGCCGCAACTGATCAGGCCCCAGAGTTTGTCGCCGGCCATCAGGGAGATGCTCATGGACGACAGCACCCCCATGTTTTTCATGTACTGGCAGTGAATCGGCGACACGCTGCGCAGGGTGGCGAAGCTCAGGTCCAGGGGCTGGCCGGTGTCCGGGCGCAACCTGGGCACCAGCGGCACTGCCTCATAATCGGCATTGGGGATGATCCGCAGCCAATTGGTGCGGTACAGCTCCCGGGCTTGTTCGGGGATGTCAGACGCCGGGAAGAACAGGCCGTTGAACAATTCCATCGACGGGGCGGACGCTTCGGCGATCACCTGGCCGTGGCCTTCCTCTTCGAAACGATAAATCAGCACCCGGTCGTAGCCGGTCATGGCCTGGATTTCGTTGACGCTGATTTCATACAAGGCTTGCAGGGTTTTCGCCGCCTGCAGGCGTTGAAGCATCTTGCCCAGGTTGCTGGTCCGGCCATTGAGTGCCCGCGGCTGGAAGTCCTTGAGCCGTGGTTCGAACTCCAGCACCAGTACATCCTGATGGCGGTGCAGCAAGCCTTCGAACTCGGCGCCGTTGAGGGTCATGTGCAGCGGTGCGGCGTCGAAAAAGCTGTTTTGCGTGACCATGGCCCGGACGGCTTCGGCATGTTCAATGCCGATCAATGTGTGCAGCGGCTGGCCCAGCAAGGATTCCGGCGAGTGGTTGAACAGTTCGGCTACGTTGGCGCTCACCTGCACGATATGCAGTTCCGGCTCGGACAGGGTCAGCAGCGCACCGTGGGGCTGGATGGCCCCCGGGAAGCGGATGGGTTCGTCTGCACAGTTGGCAAGCAACTCTTCAAAATCTTCGGGTTTCATAGCAGTACCTCCTGGCTGTCGAGCCATTGCTCAAAGCAGCTGAATGTCGAGCGGGCCGCGTTCACGGCGCGCAGTTTGGCGTGCGCATCGAGGGGCACATGGCTCAGGTAGTCGAGAAAGTCTTTCCAGCGCCGACCGGTTTCAGCGCCGTACACGTTGAGAAACGCGCCGCCGTTGTCGGCATCCAGTCCCAGGCGCTGGGCCATTTCCCGGCGCAGGATCTGCCCGCCCAGGGTGGCACCTTCCAACACATACAGCGCGCCCAGGCAGGCGGCCGGCGTGTCGAGGAGCGGTAGCGACATGCAATGGGGAAGGGCGGCGATGGCTCGGGCGTCCAGGCCCAGAGCGTGAAGATCCGTCAGCAAGGTGGGAGCTTTGCGACGCAGCACCTGATCAAACCCCACGGGTATCAAGCCGCTGTCGTGCAGCGTCGTTTCCAGAGGGTTGTAGAACCCGTAATAGGCCTGGAGCAGGCGTTTATACCGAGTGTGATCGAGCTGCGGGGAGAAAAACGGCAAGCGCTTTTCCAGGGCGACGTGCAGTAAAGCGGTACCCGAGCGCAGGGCTTCAAGTACAGGGGGCGCACTAACGTCATGGGCCTGTGAATGCATTCAGTAAACTCGAACTGGGGGCCTGCTGGCCATGTAAGGTTGCTTAATAACTGACCGCAGGAGTCGCCGTGAAGTTCGCCTTGGCTGATATCGCGATGCTATCAGTGCATGGGCGAACCCTGCACCAGGGCCGACTGCACGCAGTCGATCAGGCGCTTGGTGGTCCATGGCTTGGGCAGGAACCGCACGGTGCTGCCCAACTGCGAGGCCATTGCGGTGTTGCCCGAGGTCAGCACCACCGGCAGCGTCGGCCAGCGATGGGCGACCACCTTGCTCAAGTCGTAGCCATTGAGCAGGCCGGGCATCTGGATATCGCTGACAATCAAGTCTACCGGATCACTGGCTCGTTCAAGAAAAATCATCCCTTCGTCTGCGGACGGGAACGAGGTCACCACCGCGCCGAAATCCTCCAGTACATCTACCATCAACGAGCGAATGATTTCGTCGTCTTCCAGCACCAATATCGATGGCTGAGCCATGATCCTTACTCCACCATCCGGGTTAAGTAAGGTGGAGTGGGGCGCCGTCGATTAGGTTCGATTGGATGTTTTTTTTGCGATGGGTGGTCATTTGGTTGTCTTTGAATTGCGTCAGGGCAGGGCGCTCCACTGGCGAAACCTGCTAGAAGCGTTCATCCAGCAGCGCCGGCAACGTCAGCTCCTTGACGAAACTGGCGCCGGACAGGCTCAAGACCATACGCACCACCTGCACCACGTCATGCACCGGAATCAATTGGCCCTCACCGCGCTGTTCGGCCTGGGTGCGTGAGGTGCTCAAGGAATCTTCGGTATTCAGATAGCCCAGGTTCAGGCAAGTGACACCCAGGCGTTGCTGGCGATAGCCTTCACGCAGCGCATCGGCGATGCCGCGCAAGGCGAATTTCGAGGCGCCGAACGCCACTTCGGGCCGGCCGCTCTGGGGCAGTCCCGAGGTCGAGCCTGTGAGGATGATGCGCGGCTGTGGGCTCTTCAATAACACCGGCAGCAGCCGCTTGATCAACAACAGCGGTGCGGTGATGTTGCAACTGACGATGGCTTCCAGTTGCGTGTCCTCGTCGGTGAGATAGCTGTACGCCGGATCAAACGCCCGCGCCTCCCAGATGCCCAGGTTATAGATCAGTGTGTCCAGCCCGCCTGCCGCCACCGCCTGCTCGATGACGTGCGCCGCTTGGCCAGGCATGCCAAGGTCTGCTTCCACCCAGCGCACCTCGGCGCCAGTGCTGCACGTCAAGGGATCAGGGCGACTGCGGGACACCCCGATCAGCGTATCCCCAACCCCGCCCAGCCCTTCCATCAAGGCCCTGCCCAATCCTTTGCTTGCACCGACCACCATGGTTTTCATCGCTTGTCTCCTGAACCGCTGTGCCGAGAGGAGCGGGCATGCAAGCAGAGTGGTGGGGTGATATCAATTGAGTGGCTGTTTCCAGATGTTAATCTCAGGTGCTTCAACGATCCCGGGTTGCCTCATGCTCACTGTTATCCGACTTGCCGCCGCACCCGACGCAGTGTGTTTACCTGCAATAGAGCGCAGTGCGGCCCAGTCCTTTCGTGCGATCGAATCCTTGAGCTGGCTGGCCGATGCCGAGGTCATGAGTGTTGAACGTCATCTGCAGTTGATCGCGTGGGGTACGTGTTGGGTGGCGGTGGATGCTGCTGGCCAGGTCCAGGGTTTTCTCAGTGCACAGATGTTTGATGACGACCTGCACATCCATGAACTGTCGGTGGCGCAGGTTATGCAGGGCCGTGGCGCAGGGCGGCAATTGCTTGAGGCCGTGATGAATGAGGCTCGCTCGCGCCGGTTGCGGGCAGTCACCTTGACCACATTTTGCGACGTGCCCTGGAACAGCCCGTTTTATCAGCGGCTGGGATTTGAGCAAGCACATTCGCTGGCGCCGGATCATCGTTTGGCAGAGGCTCTGCGTGAGGAGTATCGTCACGGTTTTGCGCCGGGCAGTCGCTGTGCCATGTCATGGCAAGTCCCCAGCTGAACCGGCACAACGGATGGAAAGTTACCCATGAAGTACGTCGTATTATTCAGCCTCGCCCTGATTGCCGGTCTCGTCAGCCTGCCGGCAGCGGCGGCGGGAGACGCCGAAGCCGGTGGAAAGTTATTCAGCAAAACCTGCGGCGGTTGCCATAGCGTCGGCGAAAATGCCCGGGGCGGTTTCGGGCCGCAGCTCAACGGCATCATTGGCCGCCCGGCCGGCACGACCACTGATTACCAGTATTCAGATGCGATGAAGAATTCAGGCGTGGTCTGGACGCGGGACAAGCTGGCCGCCTACATCGAGGCACCGAAAAAGGTCGTGAGCGGCACCCGGATGATTTTCTGGGGGATCAGCGACCAGGAGAAGATCGATAACCTGCTGGCGTACCTTGCGACGTCCCAGGCGCAGTAATTCACATTGATTGACGGCACGCGTCCCGATAATGCCTCGGGGCCTTTCCTGTCACTCGCTTGAAGGCGTTGCTGAACGCACTTTCAGAACCGTACCCCAACGACTGCGCTAACACGCCCACTGACAGATTCCCCTCGCGCAACGCTCGTTGCGCAAGGCGCATGCGCCACTCGGTCAGGTACGCCAACGGTGGTACCCCGGCAACGCTCTTGAAGTAGTGCGAAAAGGTGGTGCGCGACATCGCAGCCGCCGTAGCCAGGTCTTCCAGTGTCCAGGCACGCCCCGGCTCGCTGTGTATCAAGCGCAGCGCGGGGGCCAGGCGCTTGTCGCTGACCGTGCGCAGCCAGCCTTCGGGTAATACGCCCGAGGTCTCGACATAGGCCCGCAGGATCTGGATAAACATCAACTGCGCCAGTTGCGCCGACGCCAAGCTTGCCCCGAGCAAATTGGCTTGCCCCTCATGTGCCAACTGGCCGAGTAGCCATTGCACGATTGTCGCTTGCGGCGACGTGGCCCGCACGTGGATCAGGGGCGGCAGCGCGTTGGCCAGCAGGCCGCCACTCTCCGGGTCCAGTTGCACGTAGCCGCCGATTTGCACACAGCCCTGGCCGTCACCGATTTGCGGGAAGCGGCCGGCGTCAGCGAATAATTGCCGCGCTTCCAAAGGCGCGACCGACACATCGCCTGCAAGCACAAACGAGCGTTGCGCACACAGCAGGAACACATCGCCCGCCTCAATCAACACCGGCGCCAGTTCGCCATCCATCCACAACCAGCACTGCCCCTTCACCACCCCGAAAAACTTGATCTTGTCCGGCGCGGGAAAACGCAGGGCCCAGGCGCCGCCCGCGCTGAAGCCGCCGGTCATCACCGATTGGGCATTCACGAACGTGAGAATCTCGGAAAACGGGTCGCTGGGCATATTCGTACTTTTACGCATGTAAATGGGATAATCGAGTATTCAGAGTACGGCTTTCGAGGGGTAGCGTGTTAACCACACGTCCAATGGAGACTCTGTCATGCCCACAGTACAAAAACCGATCCACAGCGGCTATGGAGCAGCAACCACCGTCGCCGAAGTCATCCGGGGCGTCGATCTCTCGGGCAAGGTGGCGATTGTCACGGGCGGCTACTCCGGCATTGGCCTGGTCACCGCCCGTACCCTGGCTGCCGCGGGCGCCCGCGTGATCGTCCCGGCCCGTGACCTGGCCAAGGCACGCGCCGCACTCAAACCTTACCCACAGCTGCAACTTGAACCCCTGGACTTGATGGACGCCCAGTCCATCGAACAGTTTGCCGTGCGCTTTCTGGCGACAGGCTGCCCGCTGCACCTGCTGATCAATAACGCGGGCATCATGGCGCCGCCGCTGAGCCGCAATGCCCAGGGCTACGAATCTCAGTTCGCGACCAACCATCTCGGGCATTTCCTGCTTACCCAGCGCCTGTGGCCGGCCTTGCAGCGCGCCGAAGGTGCACGGGTGGTGACGCTGTCCTCACGGGGGCATGTGCACGGCGCCGTCGACTTTGACGACTGGAATTTCGAGCGCCAGGCCTACGATCCATGGAGGGCCTACGGTCAGTCCAAGACTGCCAATGCGCTGTTCGCCGTGCATCTGGATACGCTCGGTGCGGCGAGTGGGGTAAGGGCTTTTGCGGTGCATCCCGGTGGAATCATTACCGATCTGGTGCGGCACATGAAGCCTGAAGTCTTGCAGGCATCAGGCTATGTCGACGAGCACGGGAAACCGGTGATCGACCCTGAGCGGAACATGAAAACCCCGGAGCAAGGCGCGGCCACCAGTGTGTGGTGCGCGGTGAGTGGGCAGTTGGCGGGAATGGGCGGGGTCTATTGCGAGAACTGTGATGTGGCGGCGGCAGTGAGTGCGGAATCGGAAGAGCAGTTGGGCGTCAGGCCGTGGGCGGTGGATACCGGGTTGGCGCAGCGGCTGTGGATACTTAGCGAGCAGCTTGTCGCAGGGCGATAGGCCGCAGTGTGGGGTCAGCTCACTGACCCCATCGGCCCATCAAGAACCCTGCGGCGTTTCTCCGCGCGCCAAACGCGCATTGATATCGTCGATCACCGCCGGCAGTTCGACGATGGTGTCGATCAGGTAATGCGGCCGCGAGCCCTCGAACATCTGTGTAATGCGCGCACGCTCCAGCGCCAGCTCAGCAGCAGGCAGCGCCTTGTATTGCTCGTAGGTCAAACCCAGTGCGTTGCCGGAACAGGTCAACGCCACCGTCCACATGCCGGCGCTACGGCCTTCCAGGATCCCCGGCCAGGTGTCGTCGACCTTCACGCACGCGGCCACATCGCTGACCCCCAGGGCAATCACGTTGGCCAGTGCCTGCGCCGGATGCGGGCGCCCGTTGGGCACTTCGTCGGTCGCCACCACATGGTCGGCGACGTAGCCGTTCTGTCGCGCCAGTTCGACCACCTTGGCCATCACCACCGCCGGGTACCCGGAGCAGGAGCCAATCTTCAAGCCCTGCCCGCGCAGGGTGTTGATCGCCCCAAGGGCGCCGGGAATGACCGCCGAATGCAGCGCGATTTTCTCGATCTGCAACGGCATGAAGCGCTCATACAGTGCGGTGACATCCTCGTCAGTCGGCAAGCGATCAAATACCGCCCGATAACGCTCGGCAATCTGTGGCAGGTTGCACAAGGTGCGGATGTGATCCCACTTGCCCATGCCCATCGGGCCGCGGGCTTCCTCCAGGGAAACGGCGACGCCGAACTCGCCGAACGCCTCGACAAAAATCTGCGTGGGGGCGAAGGAACCGAAGTCGACGACGGTGCCGGCCCAGTCCAGGACCACGGCTTGCAGCTTGGAAGGTTGTTGGTAGTGCATGGCAAGTCTCCATTTTCAGGTGTGAGCAGGCCGTCCCTCTCTCAAAGAAGAGGTAAGCGCCTGGTGAGGGTTTAAACGGTCAAGACGATCAGGTGGCCGGGATCGGGCTGGCCTCGAATAGCTCGGCGATCATCGGTCGGTTGCGGCGGATGCCCAGGCAACACAAGTGGTAGTCGATGAAAAACGGATGGTCGACGAAGGTGATCGGCGTGGTGCCCGGGGTTTCGGCGTATTCCACGGCAGACACAAAGCCGATGCCGATGCCCTTGGTGATCGCGTGCACAATGGCTTCGCGACTGTTCAGCTGCATCACGCAGTTCACGGCGATGCCCTGGCGCTTGCAGCTTTCTTCCACCAGTTGCCGGGTGCGTGAGCTTTTCTCGCGCATCACCCACTTTTCGCGGCTGATCTGTTCCACGTGCACCTCTTTCTGCCGGGCCCACGGGTGGTCATCGCGCACCACCGCAATAATCGGATAGCGCCGGTACAGCTGGGTATCGAAGCGCTGGTCGAACTCCGAAAGGGCCAGGATCGCCACGTCGATATCGAAGTTGAAGAGCCGGTCCAGGGTTTCCTTTTCCGGGGAAAACGAGGTTTCCAGTTCGATGTCCGGGTGGCGCTGCATCAGCTCGTAGGTCAGGTTCATCGCGATCGGCGGCGACACCGCGCCCAGGCGCAGCAGCCCGGTCTTGCGCTGCTTGAAACTCTGCAACAGTTGCATGGCTTCATCCTCCTGGCCGAACAGCCCCTGGGTGATCCCGTAAAGGGCGTGCCCGGCGGCACTCATCTCGATAAACCGCCCGCGACGGTGGAACAGCTCCACCGAGAACTGCTTCTCCAGCCCGTTGACCTGCTCGCTGACCGTCGGCTGGCCGACGCTCAGGTATTCGGCGGCGAGGGTGAAACTGCCGGTCTTCGCCACCGCATGAAACGAGCGCAGCCACTTGTGGTACTGGTACATAACGAGTCCTGTTCCTGAGGTCCGCCGGGCCGGTCATCAACGTCGGATAAACAACGCCACCGCTGCGCTGCACAGGCAGGCCGAGGTCACGACGATGAAGATCAGCGAGGTATTGCCGGTACTGTCGAGCATACTGCCGATCAGCGGTTCCGCCAGGCCGGCGAACAGATAGGATGAGAAATTCATCACGCCCGTGGCCGTACCCGCACGCTTGGCGCCGACCAGGTCCGGGCACAGCGCCCAGAAACTCGACGCCGGGCCATACACGAAGAACCCGCAGAGGAACAACGCTACCAGGCCGATTGCGCTGTGGGGCGGCAAACTCCACATCCACAGGCTGGTGGCGGCGCCGAGGAACATGTAGAGCATGATCGCCAGGTAGCGTTTGGAGCCGAACAGCTTGTCCGAGACCCAGCCGTTGCTCAGGGCGCCGATGGCCATGCCCACCGGCAGGGCCACGGTGATCCACTTGGGGTCGATCATGCTGTCGCCGCTTTTCCAGTTGGCCCCGAGGAAGTGCACCGGCACCCAGACGATCAGGCCGTAGCGGGCGGCGTTCTGGAAACCCAGGGAGATCGCGGCGATGATCAGCCGCGGATTTTTCAGCACCGCCTTGTAGCGCTGCGCCGAGGATTCGACTTCGCCGTGGGCCACTTCATGATTCTTGTCTTCGGCATTCGCCACGCCAGTATCGGCCAGGGGCTCGAAGCCCATGTCTTGAGGCCGCTCGCGGGCCACCAGGTAGAAAATAATGCCGCCCGCCAACATCAACAGCACCGGCAGGCGGAAGATCCAGCGCCATTCCAGTTGGAACACTTCCAGCACCACGATGGAGGTGACGTACGACAGGACCGAGGCGCACCCGGCGGCGAACACATAAAAGCCATACACCTTGCCGCGCTCGCCGGCGCTCCACCAATTGGAAATCAACCGGCTGCCGGGTGCCCAGCCGAGAGCCTGGAAGTAACCGTTGATGCCCCACGGCAGGATCAACCCGGCAAAGCCGCCGGCGAAACTGGTGACCCAGTTGGCCGCGCAGGACAGCACCGCGCCCAGGGTCATGATGCGGCGGCCGCCGAACTTGTCGGCGAGGTTGCCGTTGATCGCCTGGCCAATCGCGTAGGCCCAAAGCATCGCCGCGGAGGCCCAACCTAGGGTTTCCTTGGTCAGGCCGAACTCGGCCTGGATTCCGGGGATGGCAAAGCCGAAGGTCTGGCGGCCGGTGTAGAAAAACAGATAACAAAACATCGCCGCCAGCAGCATGCGCCACTGGGCTACGCGAAACGATGAGGTACGGACGGCAGGAACAGGCAGCACGTGTGCACGATTCATGATGTTTTCCTTATTGTTATTCGCCCCGGCGACCGCAGCCGCAGGGGGGCACTCTTGATAGGTGCAACAGGAAACGACCGAATTACGGTGAGTCTAGGCCGCTTGCGCGCCGATGAAATTCTTGCCGCGTGCGCCTTGCAGGGCGAAGAGGATCATCGCCTCGGCCTCGGTGGCATTCACGCCGTAGTCGGCAAATTCGGTCTTCACGTCCAGGCTGTGGAGGAAGTCGCGCAACTGCGCCTGGGCCTGCTGCAGGTCGGTGCCGAATACCCGTTGCAGAGTGCGGTCCCGCGCGGCGTCGTGCCCCCATGCCAGGCCCAGTACCAGCGGCAAAGTGAAGGAGCAGGCGATGCCATGGGGCAGGCCGTGGTGCAGAGTCATCTCATAAGAGATGGAGTGGGCGAGGGCGGTCTTGGTGTTGGAAAAAGCCAGGCCGGCTTTCAGCGCCGCCAAGGCCATGCGCGAGCGCAATTCCTGGTTGCCGAGGTCACGCCGCAAGCGCGGCAGGCATTCCAGGATGTCTTCGATGGCGGAGATGGCGAAGGTGTCCGAGACCGGGTTGGCGTTGACGTTCCAGATCGATTCCAGCGCATGGGACAAGGCATCCAGCCCGGTGGACACCGTGACCCCGGCCGGCACCGTCAGCATCAACTGCGGGTCGATGATCGCCACTGTCGGCCAGGTGCAGTCCAGGTGCAGCGAATACTTCTTGAGGCTGGCGGAGTCCCAGATCGTCGCCCATGGCGTGACTTCGCTGCCGGTGCCGGCGGTGGTCGGTGCGGCAATCAACAGCTTGTGGCGGGCCGGCGCGAAAGGTTTACCGGTGGCCAGCAACGCCAGCAGCTCGTCGAAATCCCCGGAATCTGTGCCGACGATCAAGGCCTTTGCCGTATCAATTGCACTGCCACCGCCGACGGCGACCACCACCTGGCAGTCACCGGCCTGCAGCCAGAAACGCTCGTAGGTGTCGCGCAGTTGGGCCACGTCAGGGTTGGGCTGTACGTCTTCAATGACGTACACCAGGCGTTCGCCCAGCAGGGCCTGGATGCGGTCTACCAAACCGAGCCCGCGGGCTTCGGGAAAGGTCACGAGGGCGACGGTCTGGCCTTCGGTAAGAGCGGCGAGTTCTTGCAGGCAGCCCCAGCCGAAGCGGGTGTCTACCGGGTTGTGGAAGCGGGCAGTCATGGCGGGTTCCTGGTTTTTGTTATTGGAAGTGCCGCCATAGTCGGGGAGGGTGAGGTGGACCTCAAATCGATAGATTGTGGGGATGGATTGGCTGGGCCGATAGTACAGCCCAACCGTCAGGTGACTTCAGCGCACGTTCCGGAACAACATCAATCGCGCACTCTCATGCAGGCCACGGGTCAGCCCCTGCAACCGCTCAAACTCCTCGGGATACTGCTGAGCCACATTGTTCCTCGGCGTTTGCGACGCCAGGTCATGCAGGGTCGGCGAGCTGCCGTCGTGCTCCATTTGCAGCAGGAAGTCCTTGGTCACGCCGCCGATCAGCGGGAACGTGCCCTCGCGCAATACCAGCGGCACCACGCGCTCGCCTTCCGGCGCAGGTTGCTGGATATCTCGGCCCATCGCGCCATTGCGGAACGGTATGCCCGCCATGCCGGCCACGGTCGGCAGCAGGTCCGCCAGGCCGACGGCTTCTTCGATCACCCGGGGTTGCAGGCCGGGCGCGTGGATCATCATCGGCACGTTGTTGCTTTCCAGCCCAAGCTGCTCGAATGCCGGCGCCATGTGCGGAATCTGGCTGATTCGGGTGTTGTGGTCGCCGAAAAACACGAAGATGGTGTTGTCGTAGTAACCGCCAGCCTTGGCGATTTCCATCAGGCGGCCGATGTTGAAGTCCAGCAGGCGCACGGCGTTGTACTGCTCGACGCTGCGGCTGCCTGCGGCCTGGACTTGTTCCACGGTGAGGTCATGCACCTTGAAGCCATCGTTGGTCTTGGGGATGGTGAACGGGCGGTGATTGCCGGAGGTTTGCAGGTAGGCGAAGAACGGTTGGTCCTTGGGGATGGCCCGCAGCAGTTCGTCGCCTTCCTTGAACAGGTCCAGATCCGAAACGCCCCACACGTCCACCCGTGGCGAGCGCCAGTGGCTTTCGTCATACAGCTTCACGCCGTCGATGCTCTGGCGGATCAAGGCGTTGATATTCGCCCAGCCGGCATTGCCGCCGATCATGTAGAGCTTCTGGTAGTCCTCGAACGCATTGATCAAGGTGTGTTGCCGGGTGATCAGCGGGTTGCGGGTCGCCGTCTCCTGGCGGGTAACGTCGGGCACGCCGGTGATGCTCGCCCACACGGTTTTGGCGGTGCCGGTGACGGGCACGTAGAAGTGTTTGAAGAACCAGCTTTCCTTCGCCAGCTTGTCGAGGTTCGGCGTGGGGTTCAGCGGGTTGCCATAGGCGCCCACGGCGCTGGTGCCGAGGGACTCGAGCATCACGAAGATCACGTTCGGCGGGCGCTCGCCCTTGAGCTGATAAGGCTGCACGGCTTGTTCACGGGCGAAGTTCAACTGCTCGGGGTCGGGCTGGCTGACCCCCAGATAATTCGCGACTTGCGGGTAATGCTCTCGTACCCGCGCCTCATCGAATTGCGACTGGCTGACCTTGAGGGTGTCGTACAGAAACAGCACCGGGTTGAGGCCCACGGCGGCGATCTGGTTGTTGCCGGAAAAGAACGCGTCGCTCCAGCGCAGGGGCACCGGGTTTTCGATATTGAGGTTGGCGACGCGGCCGAGCAGGGCCAGCAATACCGCGATCACGCCGACGGTGGCCACGGATGCGATGGCCAACTTGCCAATGGGTTTGCGTTCGCCATCCAGGGTGATGCGTTCAAGGCGAACCAGGGCGTAGGTCCATAGGCCGACGGCGGCAAGCCAGCTCAAGGTTATCCACAGCACCGGGTAGGTTTCCCACACCATCTGTTGTGAAATCTGCGCGTCTTCCAGGTAACGCAGCACCGTGGCGTTGATGCGCACACCGAGGTAGGCGTAGTGGCCGAAATCGATGATGTACACCAGCCCGACGATGGCCAGCGCCAGCAGTAGATAACCCCGTGCCAGCCAGCGCAGGGCGGGGACAGTCACCAGGTTCCAGCGTGGCAGCCAGGCGAGCAGTGCCAGGGGCAACAGGATCAGCACCGCCAGGCGCAGGTCGAAACGCAGGCCGATGCCCACGGTTTCCAGCAGTGCGGGGTCCCTTAGGTCGACCCCGGAAAATCCCCATACAAACACCAGCCGCAGTGCCGCCAGCAACGCAAATACCAAACCGATCGCGCCCACGCCGTAGCGCAGGCGGCGCGAGTGCAACCATCCCATCATTGACCTCTGTGCAATTTTAAAAGAGGGCGCCAGGCAGCCATCGCCAGCATCCACAACCCGGCCACCAGGCAGTAGCCCGTCAGCAGTGGGTCGATCAGATAGTCCCAGTAGTTTTCCGAGGCCTTGAGCCGTAGTGCGAACGCCAGGGTGCCCGCCGCGAGCATCCACACCGCCAGCGTATTACGCAGCCAGAGCTTCAACAGTGCTGCCGCGCCTATCAGCACGATCATCGGCCGAGGGTTGAAACCCCAGCGGTAGGGGTCGAAATACGTCAGGCCCATCGTCGCCGGGTACAGCACCAGGCTCAGGGCGCCAAACAGCAACAGCACCTGAACCTTCTGCGGGCGCTGGAGCGGCTGCACCACGCCCAACCGGCACAGGCTGACCCACGCCAGCAACACCAGGGTGCTGATGGCCAGGTCATCGGTGAAGCTGCGCACATACGCCGCCAACGGCAGTTCGTTGACCGGAATAAAACTTACCACCACCAACACCGGCAGCAGCCAGGGGCGCCAGGGTGTTGTGACGCGCAACAGGCTGAGCAGTACAAAACCCAACAGCACAAAACTCAAATGCGCTTGCCATACAGAAACCATCACAGGCGCTCCGACAGCCAGGCTTCGTTGAAGCTGACATGTTTGATAAAGGTGTTATTCCACGAGTACACCAGGTGGTACATGCCGTCCGGGCTGCGGCTGAAGTACGGGTACTCGTATTCGAAATCGCAGCCACGGGGCTTGCACACCCGGTAGTCCAGGTTGCTGAGGAAGCGTTGTTCCAGCGGCAGGCGCAGGGCGCCGCTGGAGGCGCGGAAGCCTTCGCCGATAATTTCCTTGTAGGCCGCAGGGGAGAACGGTTGGCCCAAGGGGTCGGGGGATTGATCCAGTTCCACCACGGTGCGCCACTGATTGAGCTTGGCATCGGTGCCGTACAGGCTGAGCTTGAAGCGGCCGTCCTGCAGGTCGTTGAGGGCCACGAGCAAACCGTCGCCTTCAGTGCTGACGGCTGCCAGCGAGGAGTTGGGATTGGACGGTTCCAATGGGTAAGGCTCGCTCCAGGTTTGGCCGGCGTCTTCGGTGCGGCTGGCGAGGACTCGGTGATGGGTTTCGCCGGCGTAACGCAACATGGCGATGGCGCGTTGGCCGTCCTGCGGGACGATGGTCGGCTGCAGCGAGTTCTTCCCACGGCTGATACGGAATTTGTCGACCACCGCACCGTCGGGGCTCAAGTACAGGTACTCGGCGAATTTGCCCATGAACTCGTGGTACACCGGCAGGCCGATGGAACCGTCAGCGTGGAATACCGGTGCGGCGCGCACCAGCGTGCTGATATTGAAGAAAGGCGAGGTGATCAGTTGCCGAGGGGCCGACCAGTTCGTCCCGAGGTCATCCGAGACCATCACGTTGATCGCGCTGGTGGCCCAGCCGCCTACCGACACCGAAACGTAGAACATCCACAGGCGATTGTCCGGTGCCAGGGCGATCACCGGGTTGCCCAGCTTGCGGATGTAGCGGTGCGTGCCGTCGCGCGTGCTTTCGCGGGTGGCCAATACGTGCTCCGGGCCCCACTCGGCACTTTTCGCGTCAAAGCGCGCG
>NZ_JACARK010000384.1:0-3309 GCF_013386655.1 Pseudomonas sp. K5002
GCAGGTCTTGCAGGCACGCCGGCAACAGGCGCAGGCGCAAATCGTCGAGCATCAGGCACGCATCGGCGAGGCCCAGGCCAACCTCGCGCTGGCCCGCAATGCGTTGAAGGACACCGAGATCCGCGCGCCTTTTGACGGCGTGGTGGGCCAGCGCAAGGTCCGGCGCCAGCAATACGTGATGCCCGGCCTGCCGCTGTTAGCGGTGGTGCCGGTGGAGCAGGCCTATGTGATTGCCAACTACAAGGAAACCCAGTTGCAGCACATGGCGCCGGGGCAGTCGGTGGAAATCGCGGTGGACAGTTTTGCCGGCGCACATTGGCACGGCAAAGTGGAAAGCATCGCCCCCGGCTCCGGTGCGGTGTTCGCGCTGTTGCCGCCGGACAACGCCACCGGCAACTTCACCAAGATCGTCCAGCGGTTTCCGGTAATGATTCGCCTGGAACCCGGTGAGTCGCGGGTACTGCCGGGCATGTCGGTGATTGCCACGGTTGACACCCGCCCTGCCGCCAGCCAGGAGCACGTCCATGGAGGCTGAAGGGCGTGTGCCGTTTCGCGCCTGGGTCGCGGTGATCGGCGGGCTGTTCGGCTGCTTCATGGCCGGGATGAACGTGCACGTCACCAGCGCCGCACTGCCGGAAATCGAAGGTGCACTGGGCGCGACGTTTGAGGAGGGTTCGTGGATTTCCACCGCTTACCTGGTGGCGGAGATCATCATGATTCCCCTCACCGCGTGGCTGGTGCAGGTGTTTTCCCTGCGCCGGGTGATGTTGTGGGGCTCGGGGATATTCCTGGTGGCCTCGGTGGCGTGTTCGCTGTCGCCCAACCTGCAAGTGATGATCCTGATCCGGGTGGTGCAGGGCGCGGCCGGGGCGGTGCTGATTCCCTTGTCATTCCAACTGATCATCACCGAGCTGCCGCCCAGCAAGATCCCGCTGGGCATGGCCTTGTTCAGCCTGGCCAACAGTGTGGCCCAGGCCGCCGGGCCGTCGATTGGCGGCTGGCTGACCGATGCGTATTCCTGGCGCTGGATCTTCTACCTGCAACTGTTCCCGGGGATCGCGTTGCTGGCGGCGGTGGCCTGGTCCATTGACCGCCAGCCGATGCAGTTGGGCCTGCTGCGCCAGGGCGACTGGCTGGGTATCGGCTGCATGGTGCTGGGCCTGAGTGCGTTGCAGATCGTGCTGGAGGAGGGCGGGCGCAAGGACTGGTTCGGCTCGCCCTTTATCGTGTGGATGACACTGCTGGCGGTGGTGGGCCTGATCGGCTTCGTTGCCCGGCAATTATGGGGCGCGCACGCCTTTATCAACCTGCGACTGTTGGGCCACTACAACTTTGGGGTGGCCAGCGTGGCGATGTTTATCTTCGGCGCCAGTACCTATGGCCTGGTGTTCCTGGTGCCCAACTACCTGTCGCAATTGCAGCACTACAACGCCAGCGAAATTGGCGTGAGCTTGATCGCGTATGGTCTGGTGCAACTGATCATGGCGCCGTTTTTGCCGCGCCTGATGAAGTGGGTCAGCGCCAAAATGCTGGTGGCCTCGGGGTTCGCGATCATGGCTTTGGGCTGCTGGATGGGTGCGCACTTGTCGGCGGACAGCGCCAGCAATGTGATCGTGCCCTCGATCGTGGTGCGCGGCATGGGCCAGCCGCTGATCATGGTGGCGTTGTCGGTGCTGGCGGTGCACGGCCTGGCCAAGGCGCAGGCGGGGTCGGCGTCGGCGGTGTTCTCGATGCTGCGCAACCTGGGGGGCGCGGTTGGCACGGCGCTGCTGGCGCAATTGGTGGTGGTGCGCGAGCGGGTGCATTCGGCGCGTATTGGCGAGTCGGTGACGCTGTTTGACCCGACCTTGCAACAGCAGCTTCCCGGTGGCGGGGTGCTGCAGGATCAATTGCCGGAACATCAGGTGGTGCTGAACCTGCTGGACCAGAGTGTTCGTCATCAGGCGTTTTTGATGGCTTACAGTGATGCGTTCTTTCTGGCGTGCGTGGCGTTGGCGGCGTGTGGGGTGGCGGCGTTGATGTTGCGGCGTATCTAGGGGCAGTGCTGTGGGTGATTCAAGTGAGCGCAATAACGGGGCGCCCAAGATCAAGATCAAAAGCAGATCAAGAGCACAGCGGACTACCGGCCGGCTTGAGTGTTGAAGAGCAAAATCAAAAGCTAAAGCGGGCACGGTTCAATGTGGGAGCTGGCTTGCCTGCGATGGCATCAACTGGGTGTGCCTGATGTACCGAGTTGTCTGCATCGCAGGCAAGCCAGCTCCCACAGAAAAGCAGAGTTACCTGAATAACGGATATGTACCCCATCTGATCCTGAAAACCCCGACCGCACTCGTTCAGCGAACGGTATTAGGCTTCAACCCGCGCAACAACAACTCCAGACCTTGCAAGGCTTCTTCCAACCGCTCGCCCGGGTGTTCATCCTGGGCGATCCACAGCGATGCGCTTACCAGGCTGCCATTGATCAGCCTCGCCAGCGCCTGACTGCACGCCTGCTCGATGAGGCCCGCTTGCATCAAGTCATCGAGCAGCTGGCGCAGCGAGTCCACGCATTGCTGCTGGTCAGTTGCGCCCAGCACCGCCGGGGCATCCTGCAATACGATGCGCTGGACCTCGGGATCCTGAGCCATACGCAAATAAATCCGGCAGCGCTCGCAAAACCCTTCCCAAGGATCAACCGCCTGCTCCGAGATACGCTGCAGGCTCGCGTTCATTTCACCGTCGAGCTGCGCAACCACTGCCGCGAGCAAGCCTTTCTTGTCGCCAAAATGATGGTACAACGCACCCCGGGTCAGGCCGGCGCGAGCGGTGAAATCGTCCATCGACGTCTGGGCGTAGCCTTGTGTGGCGAAGGCCTGGCGGGCGCTGGCGATCAGGCGGGCGCGGGTGTCTTCGATCATGTCGGCACGGGCTCGGCTCATGGGTAAGGCTCACAATAGGTGATTGACATACGACGCGTATGTTACGCATGATTTGTCACATACGCACCGTATGTATTTTGCCCCGAAAACCTCGAATAGCAAGTTTCAGGGCGCTCAGGAAGAGGTTACACACCATGGCAAACCCCTACGCCGAGCTGTTCCAGGCGCCAGGTTCCAGGGCTTTCGTATTGGCGGGCATGCTGGCCCGCATGCCGATCTCCATGACCGGGATCGGCTTGATCACCATGCTGTCGCAAGTGCACGGCGGTTACGGTTTGGCCGGTGCGGTGACCGCTACCTTCGCCCTGGCCACCGCGTTTTGCGCGCCCCAGGTCTCACGGTTGGTGGACCGTTATGGCCAGGGCCGGGTGTTGCCGGTGGCCGCGTCCAT
>NZ_JACARK010000385.1:0-342 GCF_013386655.1 Pseudomonas sp. K5002
GCAAAATCAAAAGCTAAAGCCAGCTCCCACAGAAAAGCAGATCTGCTTTTGATCTTGATCTGAGCGAACGCGGGTAGTGCAGAGCGGGTAAACCGGCAGGACGCCGTGACCGAAGAAACGGATATTTACACCCGCATGGCGCAGTAATTGCGTCCCCCCAATCCAACCCCCCAAAAAAGGAGCACCCCCCATGCAACTACGCGCCTTGCGATATTTCCACGAGGTCGCCCGCTGCGCCTCCCTGCGTAAGGCCGCCGAACGTCTTTACGTCACCCCCACCGCCGTCAGCCGCCAGATCGAACACCTGGAACACTTCTTCGGCGCCGCCCTGATTGAGCGCGG
>NZ_JACARK010000386.1:0-13563 GCF_013386655.1 Pseudomonas sp. K5002
GGAGGCCGGCGAGCGTGCCTGCACGGCCTCGACCAGGGTCTTGCCCATGCGCCCGGCAGCGCCCATCACCGCGATACGTCGCATACTCACTTCCTTACAGGTCGCCGAAGAAGCGCTTCACGCCTTCGAACCAGCCGGTGGTTTTTGGCGAATGAGTGTCATCGCCGGCCAGGGAGCTGCGGAACTCTTCCAGCAGTTCGCGCTGACGACGCCCCAGGTTCACCGGCGTCTCTACCGCCACACGGCACATCAGGTCACCAGCACCGCCACCGCGCACCGGCGCAACGCCTTTGCCACGGATACGGAATTGCTTGCCGGTCTGCGTACCCTCAGGGATCTTCAGCTTGACCCGACCGTCCAGCGTCGGAATCTCAAGCTCGCCACCCAGGGCCGCATCGACAAAGCTGATCGGCACTTCACAGAACAAATGCTTGCCGTCGCGCTGAAAGATCGAGTGCTCGCGCACATTGATCACCACGTACAGGTCGCCCGTCGGGCCGCCCTGAGTGCCCGCCTCGCCTTCGCCCGACAGACGAATGCGGTCGCCGGTATCAACACCCGCCGGCACTTTCACCGAGAGGGTCTTGTACTCTTCGACACGCCCCTCGCCGTGGCACGAGTCGCACGGATCGGAAATGATCTTGCCCTGGCCGTGGCAGCGCGGGCAGGTTTGCTGCACCGAGAAGAAGCCTTGCTGCATGCGTACCTGGCCGATACCGCCGCAAGTCGGGCAAGTGATCGGCGAAGAGCCTTTCTTGGCGCCCGAACCGTCGCACGGCTTGCAATTGACCAGCGTCGGAACACGGATATTGACGCTGGTGCCACGCACCGCTTCTTCCAGGTTCAGTTCCAGGGTGTAACGCAGGTCGCTGCCACGCTGGGCACCGCCACGCTGGCCACCGCGGCCGCCGCCAAAGAAGTCGCTGAACACGTCGCCGAAAATATCGGAGAAGTTCTGCCCGCCGAAACCGGCACCGCCGCCACCCATGCTTGGGTCGACACCGGCATGGCCATACTGGTCGTAAGCGGCGCGCTTGTTCGGATCACACAGGCATTCGTAGGCCTCATTGGCCTCTTTGAACAGCTCTTCGGATTCTTTGCTATCCGGATTACGGTCCGGGTGGTGCTTCATTGCCAGGCGACGGTAAGCCTTTTTCAGGTCCGCCTCGCTGGAGCCGCGCTCCACACCCAACACTTCGTAATAGTCACGCTTTGCCATAAGTCTTTGCACTCTTAAGGACGTCCGGCAAAACCCTCCTGAGCCTTGCCAAACTCGTTGAGCCCCAATACAGGCCCGGACCCAACTCACGTCAATTCAACGATCCTGGTCGTTACTGCTTTCAACCGGAAACCGGCCAAAAACGCGGTGACTGTCGTCCGGAAAGCAGGAGCATTCCCGATCACACCGCCAGCATCCGAGCGTTGTCGCATGCTGTAAAAATTCGCGTACCCCAGACACGCCAACGCGGGAGCAAGCTCCCGCGCGGCGACATCCTACCAGTCACCGCTTGTGAGCGGTCAACCGGGCGACCAAGTTACTTCTGGTCTTTGACTTCTTCGAACTCGGCATCGACAACGTCGTCGTGCTTGGCTTCAGGTTCTGCCTGGTGTGCAGCACCGTCAGCCGGCTGGCCTTGTTCGGCGTACATTTTCTGAGCCACTGGCGCAGAGACTTTCGACAGCTCTTCAACCTTGGCTTCGATAGCAGCCTTGTCGTCGCCTTTAACGGCGGCTTCCAGGGCAACTACTGCGGCTTCGATTGCAGTTTTCTCTTCGGCAGTCACTTTGTCGCCAGCATCAGCGATCATTTTGCGAGTCGAGTGAACCAGTGCATCACCCTGGTTACGGGCAGCGGCCAGTTCTTCGAACTTGCGGTCTTCGTCAGCATTGGCTTCAGCGTCACGGATCATCTGCTGGATTTCTTCCTCGGACAGACCCGAGTTAGCCTTGATCACGATCGACTGAGTCTTGCCGGTGGCCTTGTCTTTGGCGCCTACGTGCAGAATGCCGTTGGCGTCGATGTCGAAGGTCACTTCAATTTGTGGCACGCCACGTGGTGCTGGTGGAATCTCGGCCAGGTCGAACTTGCCCAGGGACTTGTTCTGACCGGCTTGCTTACGCTCACCTTGCAGCACGTGAATGGTCACGGCGCCCTGGTTGTCGTCGGCAGTCGAGAACACTTGCGATTTCTTGGTAGGAATCGTGGTGTTTTTCTCGATCAGCGCAGTCATCACGCCGCCCATGGTTTCGATACCCAGGGTCAGCGGGCTTACGTCCAGCAGCAGAACGTCTTTCACGTCGCCGGCCAATACCGCGCCCTGGATGGCAGCACCCATGGCAACTGCTTCGTCCGGGTTCACGTCTTTACGCGCTTCTTTACCGAAGAACTCGGTAACCAGCTTCTGAACCAGTGGCATACGGGTCTGACCGCCCACCAGGATCACGTCGTTGATCGCGCCAACGTCGATACCCGAGTCTTTCAGCGCAATGCGGCAAGGCTCGATGGTGCGTTGAACCAGGTCTTCTACCAGCGCTTCCAGCTTGGCGCGGGAGATTTTCACGTTCAAGTGCTTAGGACCGGTAGCGTCTGCAGTGATGTACGGCAGGTTCACGTCGGTCGAATTGCTCGAAGACAGTTCGATCTTGGCTTTCTCAGCGGCTTCTTTCAGGCGCTGCATGGCCAGCGGGTCACCCTTGAGGTTCATGCCGCTTTCTTTCTTGAATTCGTCAACGAGGTAGTCGATCAGACGAATGTCAAAGTCTTCACCGCCCAGGAACGTGTCACCGTTGGTGGCCAACACTTCGAACTGGTGCTCGCCATCGACTTCAGCGATTTCGATCACGGAAACGTCGAAGGTACCGCCACCCAGGTCGTAAACGATCACAGTGTGGTCGCCCTTGGCCTTGTCCATACCGTAGGCCAGAGCGGCTGCGGTTGGTTCGTTGATGATACGCTTCACGTCCAGGCCAGCAATACGGCCGGCGTCTTTGGTCGCCTGGCGCTGGCTGTCGTTGAAGTAGGCCGGAACGGTGATCACCGCTTCAGTCACGGCTTCACCGAGGTAGTCTTCGGCGGTTTTCTTCATCTTTTTCAAGATTTCAGCCGAGATTTGTGGCGGCGACATTTTCTGGCCGTTCACTTCAACCCAGGCGTCACCGTTGTCAGCCTTGGCGATTTTGTACGGGACCATCTTGATGTCTTTCTGTACGACTTCTTCGTCGAACTTACGACCGATCAGACGCTTCACCGCGTACAGGGTGTTATGCGGATTGGTCACAGCTTGACGCTTGGCGGACTGGCCCACCAGGATTTCGCCGTCGTTGGCATAAGCCACGATGGACGGAGTGGTGCGTGCGCCTTCGGCGTTTTCAATAACTTTGGATACGCCGTTTTCCAGCACGGAGACGCAGGAGTTGGTAGTCCCCAGGTCGATACCGATAATTTTGCCCATGATTTACTCTCCCGAAACTTAGATTTTTTTGCCGCAGCAGTGGTGGCTAACTGCGGCAGTACTTAAACGCTTGACTTATAGATGGGGCCGTTACGACTTATTTCAAGCCTGCTCATCAATAGAAGGTGCAACCGGTGCAGGAGCCTTGCTCACCACAACCATTGCCGGGCGCAGCAAGCGACCGTTGAGCTGGTAACCCTTCTGGAACACCTTCAATACGCTGTTCGGCTCAAGATCAGCGTTTTCCTGCATCGCCATTGCCTGGTGATGCTCGGCATTGAACGGCTCGCCGCCTTGCGGATCGATGGCTTCCAGCTGATAACGCTTCAGGGTGTCCTGGAACATTTTCAGGGTCAGTTCGATCCCTTCGCGCATTGGGCGGATGTTTTCGTCGTCCGGATTGGACAGCTCAAGGCCACGCTCCAGGCTGTCGATGATCGGCAACAGATCACCGGCAAATTTTTCCAGGGCGAATTTGTGAGCTTTTTCTACATCCTGCTCGGCGCGGCGGCGGACGTTCTGCAGATCGGCGGCAACACGCAACGATTGATCCTGTGCGCCTGCCAATTGCTCTTCGAGCACTTGCACACGAGCGGCCAGGTCTTCACCTGCGGCCTGGTTGGCGTCTGGATTTTGCGTATCCTGCGTCTGTTCGTCAGCCATAGATTTCTCCTTTCAAAATCATGCGCGAACTCGACTCGCGCTTCTGTTCCGGTATATGGGGCCACAATTTTCAGGTTCAAGGGTTGAGGCGTTACCAAAAGTCTTTCACTTGTCCTGGATCAATTCTTATCAATCATTCCCTGTTGCGCTTAAAAAGCGATTTATTCAAGCAAATCGGACTAAACATCAGGATTGTCACCTTCAAACAAAACACTGTATAAATAACCAGACCTAAAGCCTGGGAGCGGCCGTCATGCTGGTGCACCTGTCCGTACATAACTACGCCATCGTTGAACATCTGGATCTTGAACTGGATCGCGGGATGAGCGTAATCACAGGCGAAACCGGCGCCGGCAAGTCGATCATGCTCGACGCCCTGGGCCTGACCCTGGGTGATCGCGCCGACAGCGGGGTGGTACGCCCGGGCGCCGACAAGGCCGATATCCTCGCCACCTTTGACCTGGCCGATATCCCGGAAGCCGAGGCCTGGCTTGCCGAGCGCGACCTTAACAATGAAGGCCCGTGCATCCTGCGCCGGGTGATCACGGCCGAAGGGCGCTCCCGCGGCTATATAAATGGCACGCCCTGCCCGCTCGGCGACCTGAAAGCCCTGGGCGAACTGCTGATCGATATCCACAGCCAGCATGAACACCAGTCCCTGCTGAAAACCGACACCCATCGCCGACTCCTCGACGAGTACGCCGGCGCCACCGATCTTGCGCGCCAGGTGCAATTGGCCGCGCAGCGCTGGCGCCAGACCCGCCAGGAGCTGGAGCGCCTCTCCAACTCCGGCGACGAGCAGCGCGCCCGTCACCAGTTGCTCAGCTACCAACTGGAAGAACTGGAAAGCCTGGGGCTCGGCGAGACGGAACTGGAGCAACTGGAACAGGAACACAAGAACCTCACCAACGCCGAAACCCTGCTGGGCATCTGTCGGCAAGTGGTGGAGCAGTGCAGCGAAAGTGATTCCGGCAATGTGCTCAACGCCCTGACTGCCAGCCTGAACCGGCTATCCAGCGTGAATAACGCATCAGGCTCGCTGAACGAAGCCACCACTCTGCTGACCAGCGCGCAAATCCAGGTAGAAGAAGCCGTGGGCGAACTGAACCGCTTTCTCGATCACTTCGATGCCGACCCAGCCCGCCTGCAGGATATAGAAGAGCGCCTGGACACCATCTACACCCTGGCGCGCAAACACCGGATCCAGCCGACCGAAGTCGCAACCATGCAGCAAAAGCTGCTGGATGAAATTGAAACCCTGAACGCCAACGACGAATCCATCGAGCGACTGGGTGAAGAGCTGGCGTCCTTTGCTCGCCATTATCACGAGAAAGCCCGAGAACTCAGCGACCTGCGCCATCAGGCAGCGACCGGCCTGGCCAGCGCGGTGGAGCAGGAAATCCAGCGCCTGGGCATGCCCGGCGGGCGCTTCACCATCGAGTTGCACACTAACACCAGCAATGAACTGCTGCCCAACGGCCTTGAACAGGTAGAACTGCTGGTCAGCGCGAACCCGGGCCAGCCACTCAAGGCACTGGCAAAGGTAGCTTCCGGCGGCGAGCTGTCGCGGATCAGCCTGGCGATTCAGGTGATCACCGCCCAGACCTCTCGCGTGCCAACACTGGTATTCGATGAAGTGGACGTAGGGATCGGCGGCCCGACTGCCGAGATCGTGGGCCAGTTGCTGCGCCGGCTGGGCGATCGCGGCCAGGTACTGACCGTCACCCACTTGCCACAAGTAGCCGCCCAAGGGCATCAGCACTTGTTCGTGCACAAGGTGCGAGGCAGCGATGCGACCCATACCGCCGTGTCCAAGCTGAACAAGACTGAACGGGTAGAAGAAGTGGCGCGGATGCTCGGCGGCATCGACCTGACCAAGGAGTCCTTGGCCCACGCGAAAAAAATGGTGGTAACCGCGAAGGTCTGAAGCCTGGCTTACCGAGCACTTTTCTTTCTATAGAAAGCACGAAGGCGACCCTAGGGTCGCCTTCGATCGTTTCGCAGAGCGAATCTGCGTAGCTTTCTTACTTTTTCTTACGTATGTAGAGAACCAGATTGTGGTCCACCAAATCGAATCCATGCTGCTCAGCGATCATGTGCTGGAGCTTCTCGATTTCCGGACTGGTGAACTCGATAACCTCATTGGTATCCAGGTCAACCATGTGGTCGTGATGACCGCCGTCGGCCAGTTCGAACACTGCATGACCGCCGTCGAAATTATGACGAACCACCAGTCCTGCTGCTTCAAACTGGGTCAGAACACGGTAAACCGTGGCCAGGCCGACGTCCTCGTTAGACTCCATCAGCGCCTTGTATACATCCTCGGCACTCATGTGGCGCTGCTCAGCAGAATCGAGCATTTGTAGAATCTTGACTCGTGGCAGAGTCACTTTAAGACCGGCTTTGCGTAGTTCGCTATTTTCAACCATGGTTAGCTTTCTCGCGGATGCTGCTTCGCAGCTTCTCTTAATACGGGTATGATCGGCGTTTACGTTGTCCCAGCCAAGATAGTGGAAGTCGCCCACCGATGCAAAACACCAAGCTCTTGCTAACCAGTTTCACCTTTGTGGGACTGCTCGCACTCGCCGGTTGTTCATTCCCCGGGGTTTACAAAATCGACATCCAGCAGGGCAATGTCGTCACGCAGGACATGATAGACCAGTTACGCCCGGGAATGACCCGACGGCAAGTACGGTTTATCATGGGCAATCCCCTGCTGACCGACACATTCCATGCCGATCGCTGGGATTATCTCTATAGCATCCAACCTGGTGGCGGTGAACGCCAGCAGGAGCGGGTCAGTGTCATCTTCAATGGCAATGACCAGCTCGTCAGCCTGTCGGGGGACTTCAAACCGGGCGTAAGCCGCGATGAAGCCTTGCTGGGCAAGGACAACGGCACCACCGCTCCTGCGCCCGCGCAGAACGAGGAGAAGCCCAAGTCCGAGGTACCGGCCAAGCCCGGCTCCTTGCTGGACGAGATCCAGAAAGGCGTCGACGGCGTGCAAACCGTTCCGGTGCCAACTCCAGAACCTCTGGACGCCAGCCCGCAGTAAGTTTGTAACGCTCGATAAAAAGCCCGGCATGCCGGGCTTTTTGTTGTCTGCCGTTTCTCAAGCTATGAATTCTGCTGTTTTGCCTTGGCAGCCTTCGCCGCACGCAAGCGACGTATCTCCATCGGATCTGCCAGCAATGGCCGATAGATCTCGATTCGGTCTCCAGCCTGCACACAACGAACATCCGCGTCCGCAACCACCTTGCCGAAAATCCCCAAAGGGCAATTCTCCAAATTCAGCTCCGGGAATTGCGCGGCCATTCCAGAACCCTGCACCGCCGCCCTGAGGCTTGAACCCGGCGCTACTGCCAGGCTTATCAACACCTGGCGATCCACCGCGGCATACACCACCTCGATTTCAACCAATGGCTCAGCCATGCATTTGCTTGGCGCGTTGGCAAAACGCGTCCACCAGAGTATTCGCCGCCTGATTGAACAGTGGCCCCAGGGTGGCACGCACGATAGGGCCGGCATAGTCGAACGACAGGTCCAGGCTGATCTTGCAGGCTTTCTCGTTCAACGCCTTAAACACCCACACACCGTGCAACTGAGTGAACGGACCTTCTTCGAGATTCATCTCGATGGACTGCCCGGGCACCAGCGTGTTGCGCGTGACAAAGTGCTGGCTCAAGCCGCCCTTTGCCACCCCCACGCTGGCAACCATGTGCTCATCACTGCTCTCCAACACCTCGGCAGTCGAACACCAAGGCAGGAACTCCGGGTAACGCGCCACGTCGTTGACCAGGTCATAGAGCGCCTGTGCCGGATAAGGCAGCAGGGCCGAACGTTGAATATGCGTCGTCATGTGAGCGTTATTTCCACAGCTGAGCGGCAAACATCGCGAAAGGACAACAGGATTCGCGAAAGAAAAAAATCAAAAACCAGCCTGCATTGTCCGGGATTCATTCAACACGCTCAAGCACGCAGGTTGACCGTAGCCGACGCGCTCGCAACTCCCTATAATGCCGCCCCTATGGCTAAACAAAAGAAACACCCAACAGGGACCATCGCGCAAAATAAAAAGGCGCGACACGATTACTTCATCGAACATCGTTTCGAGGCTGGTCTGGTCCTGGCCGGCTGGGAAGTAAAAAGTCTGCGTGCCAGCAAGCTGCAGCTGGTCGACAGTTATGTGCTGCTCAAAGACGGCGAGGCATGGCTGCTCGGCAGTCATATCACGCCGCTGATGACCGCGAGCACCCACGTGATCGCCGACCCGGTGCGCACGCGCAAGCTGTTGCTCAATGCCCGCGAGCTGGAAAAGCTCCACGCCGCCGTGCAGCAAAAGGGCTACGCCTGTGTCTGCCTGTCGTGGTACTGGAGCAAGCACCTGGTCAAATGCGAGATCGCACTGGGCAAGGGCAAGAAGGAATACGACAAGCGTGATACCGAGCGCGAGCGCGATTCCAACCGGGAATTGCAGCGTGCCGTGCGCAACAAGGGCAAGGAAGACTGACTTTCTTGTGACTTGATGTGGATGACGGAGCCCGCTCCCTCATCCACAGCATTTGCTACATCCCTTTGCGCCGTTCCGCCCGGGCCATGCGCTGAACCTCCTGCCGCACTTCCTCCAGCACTTCCTGCACATACAGCAGGTGACGTGTTGAGACTTCCCGTGCCTGCTCGGCACGCCCCTCGATAATCGCCAGGTACAGGTCCCGATGCTGATTGATCAGCATGTCGCGGGTCTCCGTACGCTGCTGGTACATGCCGCCAATATTGGTCACCACATTACGCTTGAGCAGGTCGAACAGGCCGCGAATGGTGTGCAGCAATACCGCGTTATGGCTGGCCTCGGCGATGGCCAGGTGAAACCTCGCATCCGCCGCGCCCTCTTCCGCCCGACTCACTTCATCCGACCGCGTGTAGCAATCCTGCAACTCCTCGAACGCCGCGGTCAGCCGCTCGCGGTCCACCTCAGTGGCACGCAACGCTGCGTAATACGCGCAAGAGGCCTCCAGGGTCTGACGAAACTCCAGAAGATCACGCTGAGCCTCCGGATTATTTTCCAGCAGATGCAGCAGCGGATCACTGAAGGTTGAACCCAGCGACTCCACCACATAATTGCCACCACCTTGGCGACTGATCAGCAAACCTTTTGCCACCAGCTTCTGGATCGCCTCACGCAACGACGGCCGCGACACCCCGAACTGCTCGGCCAGTGCGCGCTCGGCCGGCAAGCGCTCGCCCGACTTCAGCGTGCCCTCAAGGATCATGCCCTCAAGCTGCTCGACGATGTCGTCAGACAAACGGCGCTGACGCACCTGATCAAACCCCATAACTCACTCTCCACCATCCCGACCACTCGCCGGGGCCCCTATTCTGGCCTATCGCCGAGTATCCGGCACCTATCAGAACGCCCTCGTTTAAGCCAATCAGCCCCCACCAACCCCGACCTACGACCAAAGATTCACAAGCGGCAAATTGACACATCCCCCAGAAGGCTTTTAACCTAGCCAACGGTGATTGTAAATTGGTAATACCAATTACCCAAATCCTCCAAGCAGTGCCTGACCAACAACAATTAGGGGCCACCCCATATGCAAACCTGGCAACAGCTCTACAGCCCGCTCGGCAGCCTCGGCCTGTCCGCACTGGCCGCCGTCATTCCTATCGTATTTTTCTTCCTGGCCCTGGCGGTGTTTCGCCTCAAAGGCCACGTTGCGGGCAGCATCACCCTGGCACTGTCGATCCTGGTGGCGATATTTGCCTTCCAGATGCCGGTCGACATGGCGCTCGCCGCCGCCGGTTATGGCTTCGCCTACGGCCTGTGGCCAATTGCCTGGATCATCGTCGCCGCCGTATTCCTGTACAAACTGACGGTCAAGAGCGGCCAGTTCGAAATCATCCGCAGCTCCGTGCTGTCGATTACCGACGACCAGCGCCTGCAAGTGCTGCTGATCGGCTTCTGCTTCGGCGCGTTCCTGGAAGGCGCCGCCGGTTTCGGCGCACCGGTGGCGATTACTGCCGCACTGCTGGTAGGCCTGGGTTTCAACCCGCTGTATGCCGCCGGCCTGTGCCTGATTGCCAACACCGCCCCCGTTGCGTTCGGCGCACTGGGGATTCCGATCATCGTGGCCGGGCAAGTGACCGGGATCGACGCGTTCAAGATCGGCGCCATGGCCGGCCGCCAGTTGCCGCTGCTGTCGCTGTTCGTGCCGTTCTGGCTGGTGTTCATGATGGACGGCCTGCGCGGCGTCAAGGAAACCTGGCCAGCCGCACTGGTTGCAGGCCTGAGCTTCGCCGTTACCCAGTTCTTCACCTCGAACTACATCGGCCCGGAACTGCCGGACATCACCTCGGCCCTGGCCAGCCTGATTTCCCTGACCCTGTTCCTGAAAGTCTGGCAGCCCAAGCGCAGTGCCGGCGCGCAAATCGCTGGCGCAACGTCCGGCACTGCCGTCACTGCCAGCGCCGGTGGCTTTGGCCTGCCGCGCAACACCCTGGCTTCGCCTTACAGCCTGGGGGAAATTTTCAAGGCCTGGTCGCCGTTCCTGATCCTGACCGTGCTGGTCACCATCTGGACCCTCAAGCCGTTCAAGGCGATGTTCGCCGCCGGCGGCGCGATGTACAGCTCGGTATTCAACTTTGCGATCCCGCACCTGGATCAACTGGTGATCAAGGTTGCGCCCATCGTTGCCACCCCGACAGCCATCCCGGCGGTATTCAAGCTTGATCCGATTTCCGCGACCGGCACGGCCATTTTCTTCTCCGCCCTGGTTTCGATGCTGGTGCTGAAGATCGATTTCAAAACTGGTCTGACCACCTTGAAAGAAACCTTTTATGAGCTGCGCTGGCCGATCCTGTCCATCGGCATGGTGCTGGCCTTTGCCTTCGTCACCAACTATTCGGGCATGTCATCAACCATGGCCCTGGTGCTGGCGGCTACCGGCGCGGCATTCCCGTTCTTCTCGCCATTCCTTGGCTGGCTCGGGGTATTCCTGACGGGTTCTGATACTTCATCCAATGCACTGTTCAGCTCGCTGCAAGCCACCACCGCGCACCAGATCGGCGTCAACGACACCTTGTTGGTAGCGGCGAACACCAGCGGCGGCGTGACCGGCAAGATGATCTCGCCGCAGTCGATCGCCGTGGCATGCGCCGCCACTGGCCTGGTGGGCAAGGAATCCGACCTGTTCCGCTTTACCCTCAAGCACAGCCTGTTCTTCGCGACGATTGTCGGGCTGATCACCTTGGCCCAGGCCTACTGGTTCACCGGTATGCTGGTGCACTGAGACCTGCACGTAATAGGGTAAGAACCGACGCCGGACAGCGATTCCGGCGTCAGCTATTTCTGGAGGACCGATGAGCCTGCCTGCTGCTTTTCTGAGCGACGCCGCACAACTGATCCCGAAAGATCGTCGTTTCGACGATCCACTTTCCACCCTCGCCTTCGGCACCGACGCCAGCTTTTACCGACTGATCCCACAACTGGTGATCCGTGTCGAGTCGGAAGATGAGGTGGTGGCGCTGCTGCAACTGGCTCAACGCGATCGCGTGCCGGTGACCTTTCGTGCGGCGGGCACCAGCCTTTCGGGACAGGCCATCAGCGACTCGGTACTGATCGTGCTGGGGGACAATTGGAACGGGCGTGAGATTCGCGGCCAGGGCACACAAATTCGTCTGCAGCCCGGCGTGATCGGGGCGCAGGCCAACGCCTGGCTGGCACCGTTCGGGCGCAAGATCGGCCCGGACCCGGCGTCGATCAATGCCTGCAAAATTGGCGGCATCGTCGCCAACAATGCCAGCGGCATGTGCTGCGGCACGGCCCAGAATACCTATCACACCCTCGCAGGAATTCGCTTGGTGCTGGCCGACGGCAGCCGCCTGGACACCGAAGATCCGGCCAGTGTTTCAGCCTTTCGCCAACGTCACGGCGACCTGCTTGACCGCCTGGCGGCACTCGGTCGAGAAACCCGGGCCAACGCCGAATTGGCTGCAAAAATCCGCCACAAATACCGCCTGAAAAACACCACCGGGTTGTCACTCAACGCCCTGGTGGATTTCGACGAGCCACTGGATATCCTCAGCCATTTGCTGGTCGGCTCCGAAGGCACCCTGGGCTTTATCAGCGCAGTGACCTACGACACGGTGATCGACCACCCGAACAAAGCCTCGGCCCTGATCGTGTTCCCCGATGTGGAAACCTGCTGCAACGCGGTGACCGTACTCAAAACCCAACCTGTTTCAGCGGTTGAACTACTGGACCGCCGTAGCATGCGTTCGGTGCAGGACAAACCCGGCATGCCGGCTTTCGTACAGCAGCTATCGGAAAATGCCTGCGCCCTGCTGATCGAATCCCGCGCCGCCTCGCCCTCGCTGCTCCATGAGCAACTGGCGCTGATCATGGCTTCCCTGGCCAGCTTCCCAGTGGAGAAACAAGTCGACTTCACCGAAGACCCGGTGGAAAACGCGCGCCTGTGGGCGATTCGCAAAGACACCTTCCCCGCCGTGGGCGCCGTGCGTAAAACCGGCACCACCGTGATTATCGAAGACGTGACCTTCCCGGTGGAACAACTGGCTATTGGCGTTAACCGCCTGATCGAGTTGTTCGACAAACATCACTACGACGAAGCGATCCTTTTCGGACACGCCCTGGAAGGCAATCTGCACTTTGTGTTCACCCAAGGCTTCAACAGCGCGGAAGAAGTCGCACGCTACCAGGCATTCATGGAAGACGTCGCCCAGTTGGTGGCCGTGGAGTTTGGCGGCTCGCTGAAGGCCGAGCATGGCACCGGTCGCAACATGGCGCCCTTCGTCGAGCTGGAATGGGGCAGCGATGCCTACCAATTGATGTGGCAGCTCAAGCGCCTGCTCGACCCCAACGGCATTCTCAACCCGGACGTGGTGCTCAGCGAAGACCCGCAAATCCACCTCAAGCACCTCAAGCCCCTGCCTGCCGCCGACGAGCTTGTGGATAAGTGCATCGAGTGCGGCTTCTGCGAACCTGTATGCCCGTCGAGAGGACTGACCCTGAGCCCGCGCCAGCGCATTGTGATCTGGCGCGATATCCAGGCCAGGAAACGCGCTGGTATCGACACCACTGAACTGGAAGCGGCGTATCAATACCAGGGCATCGATACCTGCGCGGCCACCGGGCTTTGCGCCCAACGCTGCCCGGTAGGCATCAACACCGGCGACCTGGTGAAAAAGCTGCGCAGCCGCGACGCCGACCGTACGAAAACCGCCGAATGGTTGTCGACGCATTTCGCCACGGCACTGCAAGGTGCGCGCTTCACCCTGCACGTAGCCAACGGCGCGCGCATGCTGCTGGGCGCGCCGCGACTGGCGAAGCTCTCGGCCACGGTGACCCGCCTGTCCAAGGGGCAAATCCCCCAGTGGACCAACGCCATGCCACGCCCGGAAAAGGCCATTCGCTTCAGCCCCGCCGTGA
>NZ_JACARK010000387.1:0-5197 GCF_013386655.1 Pseudomonas sp. K5002
GACCTCGGCCCTGGACTACGACGCCCGGGAAGCCTTCATTCAGTTGCTGTTCGCCGAATGCCGCGAAGCAGGCGCCAGCCTGTTGTTCGTCAGCCATGACCAGAGCTTGGCGCCGCTGTTCGACCGCAACCTGTCGCTGGCCGAACTCAATCGCGCCGCCACGCTTGCAGAGGTTTGAGATGTATTTGTTTCGACTAGCCATGGCCAGCCTGGCTAACCGCCGCTTTACCGCGATCCTCACCGCCTTCGCCATCGCCCTGTCGGTGTGCCTGTTGCTGGCGGTGGAACGGGTACGCACCGAAGCCCGCGCCAGCTTCGCCAGCACCATCAGCGGCACCGACCTGATCGTCGGCGCGCGCTCCGGCTCGGTGAATTTGCTGCTGTATTCGGTGTTCCGCATCGGCAACGCCACCAACAACATTCGCTGGGACAGCTACGAGCACTTCGCGGCCAACCCGCAGGTAAAATGGGCGATCCCGATTTCCCTTGGCGACTCCCACCGTGGCTACCGCGTGATGGGCACCAACGAATCCTATTTCGAACACTATCAATACGGCCGCCGGCAGAACCTGGAACTGGCCAGCGGCCGCGCCTTCGCCACCGATCCATTCGAAGTGGTGCTCGGCGCCGAAGTGGCCGACGCGCTGCATTACAAGCTCGGCGACAAGCTGGTGCTGGCCCACGGCGTGGCGGTGGTCAGCCTGGTCAAGCACGATGACAAGCCCTTCACCGTGGTCGGCATTCTCAAGCGCACCGGCACTCCGGTGGACCGCACACTGCATATCAGCCTCGGCGGCATGGAAGCGATTCACATCGACTGGCACAACGGCGTACCGGCCCAGGGCAAAGGCCGGATCAGCGCCGATCAGGCCCGCAACATGGACCTGACGCCACAAGCCATCACCGCGTTCATGCTCGGTTTGAACAACAAGATTTCCACCTTCGCCCTGCAACGGGAGATCAACGAGTTCCGTGGCGAGCCGATGCTGGCGATCCTGCCGGGCGTGGCGCTGCAAGAGCTGTGGAGCATGATGGGCACGGCTGAAAAAGCGCTGTTCGTGATCTCGCTGTTCGTGGTGCTGACCGGCCTGATCGGCATGCTCACCGCGATCCTCACCAGCCTCAACGAGCGCCGCCGGGAAATGGCAATCCTGCGTTCAGTGGGCGCGCGGCCCTGGCATATTGCGACCTTGCTGATCTTCGAAGCCTTCGCCCTGGCATTGTCGGGCGTGATCGCAGGCGTCGGGCTGCTGTATGTGTGCATCGCCGCGTCGCGCGGGTATTTGCAGGCCAACTACGGCCTGGACCTGCCGCTGTCGTTGCCGAGCGAATATGAATGGACCCTGCTCGGCGGTATTCTCGTCGCAGCCCTGCTGATGGGCAGCGTGCCGGCCTGGCGCGCCTACCGGCAATCGTTGGCCGACGGCCTGTCGATACGTTTATGAGGAAGCTGTTGATGCGTCGCGCCGTGCTCGCACTGTTGCTGCTGGTGGCCCTGCCCGTGTGGGCTGAAGACCAGCCCAAGGACCTGTCGTGGCAGGAGATGATCCCGCCGGACGCGCCGCCGGAAATCCCCAACATGAAACCGCTGCACGACTTGTCGGGCATGGCCGATGCGTTGTCGGTGGAGTCAGCGCCGGCCGCCAAGCAGGACCTGCCCAACGCGCCGGTCGTACAAAGCCTGGACGGCAAGCACATCCGCCTGCCGGGTTATATCGTGCCGCTGGAAGTCAGCGAGGAAGGCCGCACCACGGAGTTCCTGCTGGTGCCGTATTTCGGCGCGTGCATCCATGTACCGCCACCGCCGTCGAACCAGATCGTGCATGTGAAAAGCGAAGTCGGCGTGAAGCTCGACGAGTTGTATCAACCGTACTGGATCGAAGGCCAGATGCAGGTCAAACCGTCCAGCAGTGAACTGGCCGATGCCGGCTACCAGATGGATGCCGACAAGATCTATGTGTACGAGTTGCAGGAATAACCCGTGATTGCGCTTTCATTGAGCTGAGTCAAAAGCTCGAACGTTACGATCTTTACCATTGGACACAAGCAATTAATAACGTCCTTTGGAGCTCCCATGAACAAGTCCCTGCTCGGCGCGTCGCTTGTCGCGCTCGCCCTCGTCGCCCCTGTTGCCCACGCTCACGAAGCGGGTGACATCCTGATTCGCGCCGGTGCCATCACCGTCAACCCGAAAGCGGACAGCAGCAGTGTCAAGGTTGACCAGGGCCCGCTGGCCGGGACCAACCTGGGCGGCAAGGCGACCATGAGCAGCGACACTCAACTGGGTTTGAACTTCGCCTACATGTTCACCAGCCACTGGGGTATCGAACTGCTGGCGGCCACGCCGTTCGAACATGATGTGAAGATCAAGAACACCGCCCTGGGCGCTGCCAACGGCAAGCTCGGTACGCTGAAGCACCTGCCACCGACCCTGAGCGTCGTGTACTACCCGCTGGACAGCAAGTCGGTATTCCAACCGTACATCGGCGCCGGTATCAACTACACCTGGATCTACGACGAGCACGTCGGCAGCCGCGCCGAGCAGGCCGGCTTCAGCAACTTCAAGGCGGAAAACTCCTGGGGTTGGGCCGCGCAGATCGGTGCGGACTACATGATCAACGACAAGTGGATGATCAACGCCCAGGCGCGCTACATCGACATCAGCACCAAGGCCACCGTGGACAACAACGCCCTGGGCCAGGGCACCCGGGCCAAGGTTAATGTGGATGTTGATCCGATGGTGTACATGGTCGGTATTGGCTACAAGTTCTAGGTTCTACCCAAAGGCCCTGTTGTACAGGGCCTTTTTTGTGAGGCTTCCCCTGGAGGCAAGCGCCAATCAGAAGCCAGGCACACGCCCGTGTGCTGCGAGTCAGGCTTCAGCCAGGAGCTGGCGAACTTCAGCAATGACCACGTCAATGTTGAACGGCTTATTCAACACTGCATTGAACAAGTCCGACCGCTCCATACCAATATGGGCCTGGGCTCCGCTGATCAGGATGATGGGCAAGTGATTGACTGCCGGTAGCGCGCGGACAGCTTCGGCAAACTCCTGGCCATCCATGACCGGCATCATGAAGTCGGTGATGATCAACGCTGGCCGCTCGCGCTCCAGGACCTCGAGTGCTTTCTGGCCATTGCTCGCTTTTACGACCATGTACCCCTCATCCTCCAGCGCATAGCCGAGAATGTCAGCGATCAAATACTCGTCGTCGACGACCAGGATGGTGGTCATGTCAGTTCAACCCGAATCAGAGACTTTGGACGTTGAGCCCGGCAGCGAAGAATCATTAGGGACCGCCAACGCATTTCTTGATGCCTTCTTCAGGTCAACGCCGTTTTCATGGATTACCACTTCAAGAAGCGAAGGATCGTAGAAGCTGTCTCGTACCTTAAGAATCGAAAGCATTCTTCTTAGTTCAGATTGAATCTCGAAGAAACGCATCAGCATCAGGTTATCGACAATACTGGAGAGGTCCGGGGTTGGAGAGCTGACCTCCGAACCAAAAACGTCACGCATCTCCCATGAGGCAAACACCGTTACGCCACGGGCACGAAGCTCGCTCATCAAGGCGCTGTAGAAATCAGTGATACGAGCCGGGTTTGTCGACACCCGGGTCATGCCGCTCAAGCTGTCGATGAACAGGCGCTTGATGCCCTTTTCCTCAACCATTTTCAGCAGCCGTGCGCCGAGACCGTCGAGCAGGCCTTCTGTCGTGGGTTGCCAGGCAAGACTCAGCGCACCACTTTCTTCCATACCCTTGATATCAATACCCAGCGATTGGCCTTTGAGGCGTAACCGCTGCGGGCTTTCATAAAAACCGAAATGCAGGCCCGGCGCTTCCACTGTCGACTCAGCGAGAAACCTGAGCCCCAACGTGGTTTTCCCGACGCCGGAAGGCCCCATGACGAGGGTAACGGAGGAACTGTGCAGGCCACCGCCGATGATGGCGTCCAGCGAACCGATGCCGCTGGTGATACGCGTCAGATCAGCACTGTCAGGTAAAGACGGATGGCTGTAGAGGCTTTCCAGACGCGGATAAACCACCAGGCCATCGTCGGTAATTTCACACTCGTGCAGTCCGGTCAGTGCACCACTGCCTCGAGTTTTGCGCAGGTGAATACGGCGCACCGAACGGCTGCCGTGAAGCTCTTCACCCATCTCGATCACACCATCAACCATGGTGTGCTCGGGACTGCCGTCGTCCAACCGGGAACTGGTGAGAAACAGCACCGTACAACCGGCGAACGCGGCGTGCCCTTGCAGCTCGGAAATGAATTTTTTGGTGTCGATGGGCGAGTCAGCCTTGGAGCGTGCATTGAGCAAGCCGTCGACCACTAACACGGTGGCCTTCTGACGACTGATCTCACGCCGAAGCAGCTTGACCACTTCATCGAGACCTTCGTTCTCAAGGGTGTCAAACGCACTGACGAACTGAATCTCGGCTCCCACCCGGGAAGCATCAAAGAAGTTCAGGGTCGAGAGGAACTGAAATAAACGGTCGTGGGATTCGGCCAGCAACGTGGCAACCAGTACACGGCCCCCATTGCGCGCATGGTTAAACCCCAGCTGATTGGCGAGGATCGTTTTACCGGATCCCGGGCGCCCCTGGATGATGTAGGAGGCACCTGCGACTAGCCCACCCTTGAGCAGAGCATCCAGCCCTTCTATTCCGCTTTGAAGGCGATTTAGCTTTTCCACAATGCAACCCTGATGTGAACAACAGGCTCTTGAGCCGAAGGTTTACGATGCTAACTCCATTTGTTCAAACGGGCTATCCACTCAGCCGTTCAAGCGCGGGCCATATACCTGGCTGAGTCCCAACCCAGTTCCCTGGCCATTGTCTGTGATAGAGACGGCAATGTAACTTCCGTTCATAAGGGGATAACCATTGAACGCCGGGATAAGGTCCATCGACTCAACACAGATGACCGCCCGCACCAAAGGTTTCAAATTTTTCGCAGGCCGCTGCGCATCCGGCTGGCCAACACCTATCACGTGTAATCGTCCGTGCACTGCCACAAAAAAGGCGCCTGTTTCAGGCGCCTTTTTTATGTTTGACCGTGTCGATAGAACCGGTCGAGCAACGCCGGCAGCCCGGCCCGCCATGCCCGTGGCTTGATGCCGAAGGTGTGGAGGATTTTCTTGCAGGCCAGCACCGCGTGTTGCGGCTCGTCGGCTGCATCCGGACGGGCG
>NZ_JACARK010000388.1:0-7968 GCF_013386655.1 Pseudomonas sp. K5002
GGGCCGCACTCATCTGCCCGGTGATGGCCGGGGCCTTGATGGCGTACGGCGCTTCGTCGGTGTAGACCACGCTGATGCCGGTCACCCGGGTGAAGTCGCTCAAGGCCTGGGGCAGCGGCTTGGCGGCCAGGGCAAAGTTGAACAGCGTGCTCTGCTGCTGCGCCTCGGCCGCCTGCGCCACGCCCAGGGGCAACAGCGCCAGCCCCGAAACTGCCAATACCGAGGCTCCCAGCCAATGTTTAACCGAACCCGCCGACGTTGCCCTGGACTTCATGCTTGAGAACCCGTGTGTAAAAACGCTGTTAATGCGAATTAATCGCAGTTTCAAGCACTACACGGATGGCCGACAGCTTTACCTCACACCGATTTGAAAATAATTTCAGTCACGCCGGTTGGATCCGAAATCCGAAGCGCGGAACGTGCACATGCACGGTGCCGGCGCGGTCATCGGTGCGCCGCAGAATCAGCTCTTCGCGGCCGGCAAACAGCAACTCCCCGGCCACCGGATCGGTGCCGTAGTCGGTGGCGCTGATGGTCACTTGCTGGCCGGGCTTGAAGCCGTTCGGGTCTTCGAAGATTTCTTCCGGCAGGTTGGCCGGCGTGGCATTGCGCGCGACTTCCAGGGCTTGCTCGGCACTCATCTGGCTCGACGTGCCATGCCCGAAACCCAACACCCGGGCGAGCCAGGCGGCCACCGCAGGATAGGTTTCCACCAGCGGCGAGGTGACCGGCGATCCCATGAGGAACCACAACGGATGCGCCAGGGCGAAGTCGGCAATCGACGGCTCGCCGAACAGGAAGTCGCCCTGCTGGTGCTGCAACTGCTGATTGATACGACCGATGATCACCGGCCATTGATGCTTGGCCTGATCCAGTTGCACACGGGTGGCCGTGCCGCCACTGAACAATTTGCTGCGGTCGGCCACCAGCACCTGGAGCATTTCCGGCGGCACTTTGGCGAACTTGACCGCCAGGGATTCCGGCTGGAACACCAGGCTCACGGCATGGGAGAACACCGTCGAATCAGCCCAGGCGGCGAAGCTTTGGCTGACCAGTTCCAGGCCTTGGGGAAACAGCGCCGGCGCGGACTTTTCCTGCTCCAGGCGGCGGGCGATCAGTGCGGTGTCGCAGTAGATATCGGCTCCCACCTGCAACACCGGGGTCTTGCGATAACCACCGGTGAGGGCCGTCAAGTCAGGCTTGGGCATCACCGGCGAGATGTGCACCGAACGCCAGGACAAGCCCTTGAAGCCCAGCAACAGGCGGGCTTTTTCGGCAAATGGGGATTGCGGGTAGTGGTGGAGGATCAACTCAGTCATGCCAGGCTCCGCTCAATGAGTGAGCGTCCAGCTTAGCCTGCAAACCCGGCAAAGGCGCGCATGGGAACCTATCAGTCAAACTGATGGGCCGATCGCCGCCAGGCACTCCTTGGCGCTTTTCTTGAGTTTCTTGATCAGCCGTTCCTGGCGCAGCGCCTCGGCCTTGCTGATGCATGCCTCGGTGTACACCAGCGCCACGGCGGGGCTTGAGAGGAAAAACCGTGCGCCCTTGCCACTCTGGTGCATGGCAAAGCGGCGCACCGGGTCATTGCTGATACCGCAATAGAGCGAGCCATTGGCGGCGCGCACCAGGTAGACAAACCACGGTTTGGCTTCAGAAGGAGTCGTCACGGATCAATTCGGCAAACCAAAGGAACGCCAATCTTATCAACGACTGGCCTGGAACGCCTTCAACCCTTTCAGCGCCTGGGCCCGCACGGCGTTTTTCACCAGCGGCGTCCAGCCCAGCAACAGGCCTTTGGTGCCCAACGCCTGCCGCGACCAGCGCCACAGGTCAAAGTGGTCGTGGTGCTCGCAGATCTTGCCGTCACGAAACACAAAGCGCGCCCGGATATCGTTGACTACGGTGTTGCCCGTCGCACTGAACAGGTAGGTCGCCACCCAGTGGGCGCTGCCGGTGATTTCATCGCTGCGCACACTGTCGAAGGTCAGGGAAAAGTCCTTGGCCCGGGTGGTCAGCATGCGCCACATGTCGCCGGCATCACGGCCACGCAGTTCACCGAATGCCGGGTCGCTGAACACCACGTCGTCGCTGTAGCAGGCGCTCATGGCTTCGGCATCCAGGCGCTGGAAGGCACTGTAGAACTCGGTGATCAAGGCGTTATGGGCGTCGCTCATGGGCAGGTTCCGCAAAAGAAGTTGGGATGGCCGGTACGATAATCCCCAAGGCCGGGGAACACTACTGGCATCAACGCCAGGAATACCTCATCCCGTCCCTTCAGGGCACCATTCCGCTGCTGCGAGCATAGTGGAACAAATCCACATCGGTGGAGATACACAGCCGGTTCATCGCGGTACTTTTCTGTTTGCTGATGGTGGAGATGCTGCGGTTGACCCGCGCGGCAATCTGGCTGACGGTCATGCCGCTGGCCAGCATGCGCACCACTTCGCGTTCCTTGCCCGACAGTTGCGGCGGTTGTGATTGATCGCCCGTGCCCGCCTGCACCAACTGGGTCCGCAGGGACTCGCTGACGAAGGTCTTGCCCTCGCAGACTTCCTTGATGGCCGTGGGCAACTCCTTGGCCGATGCACTCTTGGCGACAATGCCTCGGGCGCCCTCGGCGAACGAGGCACGCAGGGTGGCGATATTGGCGAACATCGTCACCAGGATCACCGGCACCCCGGGGTATTGGCGTTGCAACAAGCCCAACAACACATAGCCGTCAGCCTGATGCCCGCCCGGCATGGCGAAGTCCGTCACCAGCACATCGCAAGGGGTGCTGCCCAGTACCCGCAACAGCTCATCCGGGCCGTTGGCCTCACCGACCACCTTGCACTTGCCGTTGGCCTCGATCACCACCTTCTGCCCGATCCGAACAATGGGATGATCGTCAGCAATAATTACGCGAAGCATAGAAATCCATGAGTGATGGCAAATTGATTTGCGCAAAATAACCCTGTCCGTCCCGGGCAACAACCGCCCACCTGGGAGCGGTTTTCAATGGCGTCCCGTGTTCTTAAGCGGGTGATTTTTTACCTACAACAAAAAAGGAAACCACCTACAAACTAAGCCCACAGACAGAGGTAATACCCCCTACAGAATCGCTGAAAATGTCATAAATCTGTCAAATAGCGCAGGTACACCAGCAGGTCCTGGTCGAACCGCTGCAATGCCCGCCTGTTGCACCGGATCCCGTGCTTGCGCACCTGTTCGATCAACTCCCCCGCACAGCGATCCAGCTCCGTCTCGCCAAAAAACGCCAGGCTTCCCGCCAGGCGATGCAGGCAGTCGACCAATGCATGCGGGTCGACGATGCGGCAAGCCTGTACCAGGCCTGCGTAATCAGCCTCGGCCTCGCGCACCAGGGTGCGCAACATCTGGTTCACCACCTGTTCATCACCAAATGTCCTGATCAGTTCGGCACGAGTCGGCCAGTGCGCCCCGGCGCAGGCTGTGGCAGGCGGGTTCGTACTGGCGCCCGGCGGCTGTGGCAGCCACTGCTCCAGCACCCCGCGCAATTGTTCCAGGGTCAGCGGTTTGAGCAGCCAGGCATCCATGCCGGCCTCAAGGCAGCGGCGCGCATCGTCCGCAGAGAGTTTGGCGGTCAAGGCAATGATCGGCACACGCGGGCGGCTGTGTACGGCCTCTCGCCGCCTGATCTCACGAGCCATGCTATAGCCATCCAGCACCGGCATGCGGCAATCGCTGATCACCAGGTCGAAATGCCGCAGGGCGATGGCGGTCAACGCGGCCTGCCCGTTGCACACCAGTTCGTGATCGACTTCGAATTTTTGCAGGAACCAGCCCATCAAGGCGCGATAGGCCTGATGGTCCTCGACGATCAGCACGCTCAGGTGCTTCCAGTGAACAGGAGGACTGCGCCATGGCACCGTTTGCTGCCTGGGGGCGTCGTCAGCAAACACGCTTGGCATCATGGCCACCTCGATATCGGCGCCGACCTGCCAGGGCCATCAGACGGCCCTGGCATATCGTCTAGTGAGGGTGCGCTTGACGGTGATCCTTAACCCATCCGCCTGGCACCCATTACCGAATCAAGCTATCCACATGAATACCACTCTTGCGATACAAGAACTACGAAAAGACAGTTTTTCCTACAGCTCCGCCCACCTATTCCGACTTGACGCAGGCGAGCTAGAGGGATAGCGGATTGTCGTAATTCTTGTATTTCCCCTCCTCCCCCCCGGCGCTAAATTGCGCCCCACCCCAAGAGGGCAACCCGCCAACTCACCTGGCGGCCAACTATCCGAACTGACCCGACGCCCAACCGCGCCTCTTTCTGCGCTGCGGTGAGCTGCACCCGTCAGTTGATCCAACACCGAGACAATACAACCATGAACAAGCACCTGATCGCCGTCGCCAGCGCCCTGCTGATCACTGGCACCGCCCCCGCCTTCGCCGCCAGCACCGTGGACCTGACAGTCAAGGGCATCATCACCCCGAATGCCTGCACGCCGAGCCTGTCCAGTGGCGGGGTCATCGACCACGGCAAGATGTCGGCCAAGGACTTGAACGCCACCCAGATCACCCTGTTGCCGAAAGTCACGCTGCAAATGACCGTGACCTGCGATGCGCCGGTGATCTTCGCCCTCAAGGCGACCGACAACCGTATTGGCTCCGGCAGCGGCAGCGGCTTCGGGCTGGGCTTTATCAACGGCACGCAAAAGCTGGGTTCCTATAGCTTGACCCTTGGCGCCAACGGTAGCCCGCCCCAGGCCGACGGCGAAACCGTGCAAGCCATCGGGTCTTTCGACAATGGCGTCACCTGGGAGCGTTGGAACAGCTTTGAAACCGGCACCTATCTCTCGGTCGCCACCCTGGCAGACGCCAGCACCCCGCGTGCCACCCAGCAACTGGTCACCCCCGTGGCCTACAGCGGCTACATCAACCGCACCGACGGCCTGGACCTGAGCAACGAAGTCAATATCGACGGCTCGGCCACCATTGAAGTGCTCTACCTGTAACCCACCTTCGCCCCTGACCTGCAACCAAAAGGTGCTGCTCGATGATGAATTCCTCACCCGCTGTCTTTCTCGCCACGTTGCTGCTGGCCCCCACCGTCCTGGCCGCCAGCAGTACCGACTTCGCCGTCACGGGCACCATCACACCCAATGCCTGTGAACCCATGCTCTCCGGCGGAGGCGTGGTGGATTACGGAAAAATGCCGGCCAAGGAACTCAACACCGACAGCCCGACCTCACTGCAGCCGCAGACCATGCAAATGGAAGTCCTGTGTGAAGCGCCAACGTTCATCGCGCTGAGCACGATCGATAACCGCGCCGGCACTTCGGCAATTAACGACTACTGGCATGGCCTGGGGCTGACGGACAGTGGCGAAAAACTTGGCGCCACCGCATTCGGCCTGCTCAACCCGGTCGCGGACGGCGTCACGGTCAAGACGATCAACTCGACCGATGGCGGGGTGACCTGGCTCCCGTCGATTTACCTGGGCCACTACACCCAGACCTCGGTCGCCACCAACGGCGGTGCGAACACCCCGATTGCGATACGGCAATTCAGTGCCGACCTGCGCGTGTACACGATGGTCGACGGCACCGACCGCCTGACCGTGCTCGACGAAGTGCCGCTGGACGGCCATGCCACCGTGCAACTGAAGTACCTGTAACCCTTTATTCAACCGGCCCCACTCGAAAGGAAACGTGTGCCCCATGAAACTTACGCTCAATGCCCTGGCCACCGCGCTGCTGCTCAGCACCAGCGCCTCTGCCCTGGCGGCGTCCACCGTCGACCTGACTGTCAAAGGGGTGATTACCCCCAACGCCTGCACACCTGGCCTGTCCGGCGGAGGGATGGTGGACTACGGCAAGATCTCCGCCAAAGACCTGAACCTCACGACCCCCAAACAACTGCCACGCACCACCTTGCAACTGACCATCACCTGCGACGGCGGCACCCTGTTTGCCGTCAAGGGCACCGACAACCGCGCCGGGTCCAACTCCAGCGGCGGCACCTACGGCCTGGGGTTGATCAACGGTACGCAGAAGCTGGGGGCCTACGACCTGATGCTGAATAACGCAGTCGCCGACTCTGTCGCCGTCACGGTGCTGGAATCCGGGGATAACGGCACGACCTGGGCAGAGTCGGCGGACGCGATCCTGCCACCCAGCGCATTGGCGGCTTTCGGCGATAGAACCTCGGGCACCTGGCTGCCGGTGCCGATCCAGCAAGTCGTCAGCGACCTGGTGGTGTACGCGCAGATCGCCCGGGCCGACAGCCTGGACCTGAGCGATGAACACCCGATCGACGGCTCGGCCACGCTGGAAGTGAAGTACCTGTAAACCCGCGGCCTCGTCGTTCGCGGCGAGGCGCCTTACTTGCACCGAACACATTGAAGACCGAATGATGAACAGAACCCTACGCCTGTGCACGGCGCTGTTATTGCTCAACACCGGCTCTAGCGTGTTTGCCAGCACCGCCACCGAGATGACCCTGTCGGGCCTGGTTACCCCCAGCTCCTGCACCATCGCGCTCTCCGGCAGCGGCATCATCGACCACGGCACCATCCCTGCCCATCTCCTCAACCAGGTGGCTCCCACCCCGTTGCCTACCCAATGGCTGGAGGTAGAGATCCACTGCAGCGGCCCCTTGTTGTTTGGCCTGATTGGCCTGGACAGCCGCGAAGATTCGTCCGCCGCACCGGACACTACCTACGGCCTGGGGAGAAACCCCATCGCGCCCGCGGAGCAGTTGGGTTACGTCGACCTGGCGTTCGAAGCGGCGCAAGGAGACGGCCAGGCCATGCAGTCACTTGTGTCAAACCCCGAAGGCGGCCTCTGGGCTCCCCAACCGGCCATCCACCCCAAGACCCTGATGGGCTTTGCCCGTCCCGGCCGACCGTTTCCGGAACCCATCGTCACCCTGACCACCCGGATCCGCGCACAGACCACCATCCACCCGGCGAACCGTCTGACCCTCAGGCAAGACGTTCCCCTCGATGGCTCACTGGTCCTGGATTTGCGTTACCTCTAAGCCCTGTGATCACTTTAGGAACTGCGTCATGAAGACCTATCCAACCTTGCTGGCCCTGGGCTGGCTGCTGAGCACCCAGGCGTTTGCCGACGGCATGGTGCCCGACACCTCGGTGGTGATCGTCAACGAGGCCGACGGCGAAGCTTCGGTGTCGGTGACCAACACCGACGGCAAACTGGCCCTGCTGCACGTCACCCTGGAAGACATTCCGGAAGACACCGAATCGCTGCTGTTCGTCACCCCGCCCCTGTCCCGGGTCGAGGCCGACAAAAGCCAGCTGGTGCGCTTTATCCTGCGCAACCCCACGCCCCTGAAAACCCAACGCCTGAAGCGGGTGATCTTCGAAGGCATGCCCAAGGACCGTGACGCCGCCCAGGCTGGCCATGCGCGGGTGGGCGTGACCGTGCGCCAGAACCTGCCGGTGATCATTCATCCCAAGGGCCTGGCGCCGAACCGCACACCCTGGACCGGGCTGACCTGGTCGTTGAACGCCGGTCACCTGAACGTCGCCAACCCTACGCCTTACGTAGTGCGCCTGGCCCAGGAGCTGCAATTGCTGCCCGGCAAGCAGAGCCTGGTGCTGCCGCGCACTTATGTGTTGCCCGGCGAAACCCTGCGGCTCAGCACGCCCCACACCGCCACGGCCGTACGCCTGCAGCCGGCCACCGTGTACGGCTTTGCCGTCGCCGCCTATGAAGCACCGATAACCGCCGCAAACGCTGAATAACGAAGTGACAGCCCTGTGACTGTCACCGGGAAGCCCGCCAACCGTTGCCGGCTTCCATAACCTGAGTGCCTTTACGTGAACACAGTAACCACTGACCCGGCTGGCGAAGCCGTGCCCGACTGTCCTTTACGCCCCGCCCGGATGCGGGCCGCGCTGCCACTGACCATGGCGTTGCTGTCGGCCGATGCCTGGGCCGATGCCTTCGACGCGCAAACCCTGCACCAGCGCGGTAT
>NZ_JACARK010000389.1:0-6016 GCF_013386655.1 Pseudomonas sp. K5002
CTCGATGGTGATGCCGCCGTTGGCCGGTGCTGCCTGGCCGTCAGTGGCCGCGACGCCATTGACCACGTCGCCCGGGACCCGTGGTGGGTTGGCGGTGAACAGGGTTTCGCCGCTACGGCTTTCGATCTTGTCGATCAGGTACGGGGTGATCTTGTAGCCGCCGTTGGCAAAGGTGCTCCAGCCGGTGGCGATTTCCATCGGCGTCAGCGTGGCGGTACCCAGTGCCAGGGACAGGTTGGGCGGCAGGTCCGACTTGTTGAAGCCGAAGCGGGTGATGTAGTCGATGGTCTTGCCTACGCCCATCGCCTGCAGCAGGCGGATCGACACCAGGTTACGCGACTTGTACAGCGCCTCGCGGACGCGGATCGGGCCGAGGAAGGTGTTGGTGTCGTTCTTCGGGCGCCAGACCTTGTCCAAGTACTCGTCGACGAACACGATCGGTGCATCGTTGACCAGGCTGGCGGCGGTGTAGCCGTTATCCAGTGCAGCGCTGTAGATGAACGGCTTGAAGCTGGAACCCGGCTGGCGCTTGGCCTGGGTGGCGCGGTTGTAGTTGCTCTGCTCGAAGGCAAAGCCGCCGACCAGGGCACGGATTGCACCGTTCTGCGGGTCAAGCGACACCAGCGCGCCCTGTGCCACGGGCACCTGGCTGAATTTCAGGCTGTCGTCCTTCTGGCGCTGCACGCGAACCAGGTCGCCGACCTGGGCCACGTCCGACGGCTGCTTGGGCATCGCCCCCATGCTGTTGGTGTTCAGGAACGGGCGAGCCCATTTCATGCTGTCCCACGACACATGCTCTTCGCCGGTGCGGGTCAGTACCTGCACGCCATCTTTCTTCACCTGGGTGACGATGGCGGGTTCAAGGCCGCTGATCGGGCGCTGTTTGCCCAGCTCGACGGTCCAGGCGCTCAGGGTCTTGCCCGGCAGGCGCGATTCAGGGCCGCGGTAGCCATGGCGCTGGTCATAGGCGACCAGGCCGTCGTGTACCGACTTGTTGGCGATTTCCTGCAGGTTGCTCGGAATCGTCGTGGTCACGCGGAAACCTTCGGTGTACGCCTCGCTGCCATAGCGGCCGACCATCTCGGCACGGGCCATTTCGGCGATATACGGGGCATTCACTTCCGGGGTCGGCACGTGATAGCTGGCGTTCAGCGGCTCGGCCACCGCACTTTCGTACGCGGCCTGGTCGATCTTGCCCAGCTTGTACATGCGGCCCAGGATCCAGTCGCGGCGCTCTTTGCTGCGCGCCGGATTGGCCAGCGGGTTGAAGCGCGAAGGCGCCTTGGGCAGGCCGGCAATCATGGCCATCTGCGCCAGGCTGGCGTCACGAATCGACTTGCCGTAGTAAACCTGCGAAGCCGCCTCGATGCCGTAGGCGCGGTTGCCCAGATAGATCTTGTTGACGTACAGCTCAAGGATCTCGTCCTTGGTCAGCTGACGTTCGATCTGCAACGCCAGGAGGATTTCCGTGGCTTTGCGGGAAAAGCTGCGTTCGCTGGTGAGGAAGAAGTTCTTCGCCACCTGCATGGTGATGGTGCTGCCACCGGATTGAATGTGTCCGCTTTTTACCAACTGCGTGGCCGCCCGCACCAGGCTGCTTGGGTCGACGCCATAGTGATTGGCGAAGTTATCGTCTTCAGCCGACAGCAGGGCGTTGATGAAATTGGGTGGAATGTCGGCGAAACGGATCGGTGTGCGGCGCATTTCGCCGAACTCCGCGATCAGTTTTTCATCGCTGCTGTAGACCCGCAAAGGAATCTGCAACTGGATACTTCTCAGGGCCTCTACGGAGGGCAAACCCGGACTAAGGTAGAGATAGGCCCCGCTGAGCACGAGCATCAGCCCGCAGACGATCGCGACAATGGAGTACCCGAAAAACTTCAGCAGACGAATCAAGGCTTTTGGATTTCCAAGGAAAAGAATGGGTTAGGCGTCGGGGCATGCACGGCAAGTGGTGGATCGACCCGGCCAGCAGATAAACGCGGGAAAAAACGCTGGGCATTAAAGCATTTTTCGGCTTCGGGCGTCATTCGCGCCGCTCATACAAGCCGACCGAATGCAGGAAGCCTGGCAGCAATCAGTCCGTAAGACAGGGAAAGTTTTGGGGAGTTTTATGAGAAAGGGATTTTTCAGGCGAAAAGCCGATGCCGTCCTGGGTATCGACATCAATGACACCGGCGTCAGGCTGGTGGAGCTGGAGGCGTCAGGCACTGGCTACAGCGTTCGGGGCTACGCCATGCAGCAGTTGCCGGCCCATGCGGTGGTCGACAGCAGCGTGGTTGATTTCGATGCCGTCGCGCAGGCACTTTCCCGGGCGCTGATACAGGCGCATACATCACTCAGGCATGCCGCCGTGGCCGTGGCAGGGCCCTCGGTGATTACCCGCGTGCTGGAGATGGACGCGGGGCTGACGGATGCTGAAATGGTGCGTCGAATCCATGGGGAAGCAGACCAGTACATTCCTTATCCGCTGGAGGATGTGGCTATCGACTTCCAGGTGCAGGGCCCGTCGGCCCATGACCCGCAAAGCGTCGATGTGCTGCTGGTTGCCTGCCTCAAGGAACAGGTGGAGGCCCGTGAGGCGGTTTTGGCCCTTGCGGGGCTGGCGACGCGGATAGTGGATGTCGAAGCATTTGCATTGGCTCGCGCGGGCAGGCAGGCTTCGGACAGCATCACGCCGGGCCGTCGTGTCGATGGCGCGCAATGGGCCGTGGATGCCCAGGGAATGGGAGTGGCCTGCGGGCTGGCCCTGAGGAGTTTCGACTGATGACACGAATCAACCTGTTGCCGTGGCGCGCAGAACGGAATGAGCGGCGGCGCAAATATTTTCTGGTGTTTTTGGCAGGGGCTGCAGCGGTGGCGCTGGCTGCGGTTTGGCTGGCAGACCAGGTGATCGACCGTGCAATTGATCGGCAGTTGGCTCGCAATAACCAGTTGAGCCAGGGTGTCACCGGGCTCGACTCGCGCATCAAGGCCATCGACGAACTGCATGAGCAGCGCCAGCAGTTGATGGAACGGATGAAAGTTGTGCAGGGTTTGCAGGACGATCGTGCGGCGGGTGCTCAGTTGCTGGACCAGTTGGCCCGTGCCGTGCCGGACGGGGTGCAGTTGCGCGAAGTGAGCGTCGACGGCGGTTCTGTTTCCATCAGCGGCACGGCCGGATCGAACCGGGACATTGCTCAGTTCATGCGTGGCCTCGAAGCTGCCGAAGACTTGGAAGCGCCCCGGCTTCAACGGGTTCGCGGCGCGCAGGAGGGCGACGACAATGGCTTCCAGTTGACGGTTCGCCATGGTCACTCGGATGAGGTGCGCCAATGAGAGGGGCGTCAGGCCTGCCAGGGCTGACGGAATCCGATATAACCCAGCTCTGCCAGAACGCCGCCAACTGGCCCTTGCCGGGCAAGGCGTTGCTGGCTGGCGCGGTGGTTTGCCTGCTGTGGGCGGTGGGCAATACCTTCTACTTGAGTGGGGCGCGGGAGCAACTGCGCCAGCTTGAGTCGCAGGAAGTGGCGCTTGAACAGCAGGTCGCGCTGAAAACCAGCCAGGCTGCCGGCCTGGAGTCCCTGGTCCGCGAACTCGAAACAATGCGAGGCCATTTCGCCAACCTGTTACGGTGGCTGCCTGCCGACACCCAGGTACCCGGCCTGCTTGAAGATATTGGCCGCCTGAGTGCCGCCAATGGCTTGGTGCTGGAGGCCATCGAACTTCGGGATGACCAGCCTCGCGCCCTGTACATCGAATCGCCCATGCAGATTGGCGTCACCGGGACTTTTCACGACCTGGCGGCGTTCATCAACGGCATGGCCAGCTTGCCAGGAATTGTCACGGTGCATGACTTGGCATTCAGTCCTGTCGATGCCTCGGTGTTGCACCTCAGTCTGGTAGCCAGGACCTATCGTCACAACCGCCAGGCGGGCGATGACCTGGAGGTTGATTTGCACCCGCCGGCACAGGCTGTCGCCGAGCCCGGGCCGCAGCAAGTGGCGTACGATTTTGCAGCCTTGCGCGACCCTTTCCAGCCGCCCTCTCGCCAACTGGTTCGACCCGCCGGGCGACCGGCTGCCGGACCTGATCTCGCCAGGCCTCGCGGAATCCTCGAAGGCTTCGCCGTGGAGCAGTTCGAAATGGTCGGGACCTTGTCCCTGGGGGCTCAAACCTTCGCCCTGCTGCGCGGAGCGTCGTCTGTCCATCGGCTGGCAATCGGCGATTACCTGGGCCCGGACCACGGGCGCATCACGGCGATTCATGACTCCCATGTCGAACTGGCCGAGCTTTTCCCGGATGGCCAGGGCGCGTGGCTGGAACGCTCGCAAACCCTTGCCCTGAACGTGAACTCATAACGGAAACAAACAATGAAAAGGACTTTTTCGTCCTTCGGTGTGGCGCTATGGATAGCGTTCACGGCACCGATGGTCATGGCTGTGCCCAATCGAATCGACTTGATTCACCTGCCGCCACCTGGCAATGCGCCCCTGAGTACCGGACGCGTGGCATTCACCGGGGACAAGCTGTCCCTCAACTTCCAGAACATCGAGTTGCGCGCGGTGCTGCAGCAGATTGCTGACGTTGCCGGCCTCAATCTGGTGACCAGCGACGACGTGCAGGGTTCGATCACCCTGCGCCTCAAGGACGTGCCCTGGGACCAGGCCCTGGACCTGGTGCTGCAAACCAAGGGGCTGGACAAGCGTGTGACGGCCAATGTGCTGCTGGTCGCGCCGGCCGAGGAGTTGGCCGCCCGCGAGTTGCTGGCGATGGAGTCGCGCAAGCAAATGACTGAGTTGGCACCGCTGCGCCGCGAGTTGCTGCAAGTCAATTACGCCAAGGCGTCGGACCTGGCCAAGCTCTTCCAGTCGGCCGTGGGCCTGGAAGGTGCAACCGATGAGCGCGGCTCGGTGGCGGTGGATGACCGCACCAACAACATCATCGCCTACCAGACCCGGGAGCGGCTGGAGGAGCTGCGCACGATTGTGGCGCAACTGGATATTCCGGTAAGGCAGGTGATGATCGAGGCGCGGATCGTCGAGGCCAATGTGGATTACGACAAAAGCCTTGGCGTGCGCTGGGGCGGGCAACTGAATCGGGGTAACTGGAGCGCTGGCGGGATCAGGAAACCGCTGGCCGAAGGCGCCGAGCCGCCTGAAACCCCGCCCAGCTCGCCGTTTGTGGACCTGGGGGCGGTCAACGGCAGCGCCGGCCTGGGTGTCGCGTTTATCACCGACAACCTGCTGCTGGACCTGGAACTGACCGCCATGGAAAAAACCGGCAATGGTGAAATCGTTTCGCAGCCCAAGGTCGTCACCTCCGACAAGGAAACCGCGCGAATCCTCAAGGGCACCGAGATTCCCTATCAGGAGTCCAGCTCCACCGGCGCGACCTCGGTGTCGTTCAAGGAGGCCTCCTTGTCATTGGAAGTGACCCCGCAAATCACCCCGGACGGCTGGGTGATCATGGAGGTCAAGGTCACCAAGGACGAGCCCGACTACCTGAACAGGCTCAACGATGTGCCGCCGATCAAGAAAAACGAGGTCAATGCCAAGGTGCTGGTCAAGGACGGGGAGACCATCGTGATCGGCGGGGTTTTCTCCAATACTCAAAGCAAAGTGGTAGATAAAGTGCCATTTTTGGGCGATGTGCCGTATCTTGGCCGCCTTTTCCGGCGGGATGTGGTTTCGGAGAAAAAATCCGAGCTGCTGGTATTCCTGACTCCGCGTATTATGAATAACCAGGCGATTGCTGTGAGTCGTTGATTCTGTGCGAAATTTGATTCTTGTAGGACCGATGGGGGCTGGAAAAAGCACCATCGGCCGTTTGCTGGCCAAAGAGCTGCGCCTGCCATTCAAAGACTCCGATAAGGAAATTGAATTGCGCACGGGCGCCAATATCCCGTGGATCTTCGATAAGGAAGGCGAACTGGGCTTTCGCGACCGCGAGCAGGCGATGATTGCCGAGCTGTGCGGCTGCGATGGCGTGGTATTGGCCACCGGCGGTGGCGCAGTGATGCGCGACGAGAACCGCC
>NZ_JACARK010000039.1:0-7637 GCF_013386655.1 Pseudomonas sp. K5002
CCCGCCCCGCCGTGCGCACGCTCGGTGTACCGGTCAAATCGTAGACGCCGTAATACAGCACCGCCCCGCTCACCCGCGCCAGCAATTCGGGCGATTGCTTCAGCGCCAGCAGCGTGGCCGCCGCCAGATGCCCACCGGCAGACTCGCCGACAACGATCACCGGCAGGCCGGCGAACTCCTCACAGTCCCCGAGCAACCAGCGCGCCGTGGCCAGGCAGTCTTCCAGAATCCCTTCGACCGGTGTATTCACCGCCAGCCGGTAATCCACCGACACCACCGCCACCTCGCACGCATTCACCATGGCCACGTTGAGGTCGTCATTCATCTGCGCATTGCCGATCACCCAGCCGCCGCCATGGATATCCAGCACCACGCCTTTGGCCTTGCCCTTCGGCCGAATGATTCGCACCGGCACCGAGCCCACCCGCCGGCTTTCAGCGTGCAGGCCATGCTTGAGCAACTTGTTGCCGGCCACCATCTGGCTGGAGCGCAACAGCGCCTGGATCACCCGAGGCGTCACGCGGTTGCGGATGCGAAAACGCGGCATCCAGGCGAGCTTCTGGTTAAAGCGCTGCATTTGCGCCAGTTCATGTTCTTCAGCAGGCCACAGCGTGTGAGTTCCCAATTCGATATTCCCCCTATCTCTAAAAGAGATGTTCACCTTGGCCAGTGTGCGTGGGCATCATGGCAATGATGTTTCCGCCCTCTGCCCACGCCGCCAGGCTCAGCGGTTATTGCGCAGGATGGAGAAATTCAACGCAGCCGCAACGCTGAGCCACACCAGGTACGGGAACAGGATCAGCCCGGTGATCAAATCCAGGCGCACCGTCAGCAGCACCATGGCGGCCACTACCAGCCACAGCAGCGTGATGATCACCATCCCGGCGAAAATCCGGTGGGCACCGAAGAACACGGGCGTCCACAGGGTGTTGAGCGCGATCTGTGCAGCCCATAGAGCCAGCACGATTTCGCTGCCGGGGATCAGGGTCAGGCGGTAGCCGGCCCAAGCCAGCAGCAGGTAGATGATGGTCCAGGCGACCGGGAACAGCCAGTTGGGAGGGGTGAAGCTGGGTTTGACCAGGGTGGCGTACCAGTCGCCCGGTTTGAAGATAATGCCGGTGCTCGCAGCAGCACCGCAGGCCAGAAGAAAAATAAACAACGTCACCATAATCGGTCCTTAGCTGAGAGCAGCTGCTGGAGATGAAAGCCTTGACGGCGGTTTCAGGGTTGGACGCCCCGCGCAGCAAAAAGTGTATTTTTCTTTGCTCCGTGCCCCGCCACAGATGCCCTAGCTGAACGCGATGTAAACAGGCTGCTGCTCCACCGCCGACTGCTCACAAGCACGGACCAGATCCCGCACGCAATAAAGTCGCCAGCCCTTGCCCGCGCCCCACTTGGCAGCCACATCCTCAAGCGAGGCTGCTTCATCCCGTGCGGCCCGCTCCCAATCATCGTGCCCGATCTCGGCGATCAAGCGTGTTTGGTAGTCCTTCAAAAAGGGAAGCAAGCCCTGCGCATGATCAACCTCCAGCAGCACAATGTCAGCCGAGTCCAGTTGCTGCCTGGCCGCCTCGACCCAGTCCCGCGCCTGCAACGGCAGCGCGTCCAGCACCGCCTCAAAGGCCGATCCCGACTTGTCGCTGCCCTGAAACGAACCACACCCAATCTCGCCACCCGCCATGCCCTTCTCCTTAACCGTTATTCATACCCACCCGGTTACTGACTTAGCCCCAGGCGCTTTTTCGCCTTGTAGCAATCATTGATCGCGATCGCCTGCTGGTAATACTCCGTACGCTGCGCGCGGTTACTGTCGCCCAGCAGCCGATACATTTCAGCCTGATAATCCCGACTGCTGCCCCACTGCAACGCCATGCCCTGAGGCATCTCGGCCCTGCATTCAAGCTTCACCGCAGGCTGCGGGAAATACTGCTCATACTCGGGCGCGCTGGTTGCAATGGCCTTCAGCGTTGTCTGGAATTCAGGCGTGTCCGTAAATGCAAAGCAAAAGGATGAAAGCTGCAGTGCCGGTGGTGCAAAGCCTTGTAGGAAGCTGCTTCGGAACAACGGGCAGGCCTTTTCCTTGATCTCGTCGACCGGGTAGAACATCACGTAGATCATCGCGAGGCGATGCTGGGCCACCGGGTGGTCCAGCGCGGCAGCTTGTTCAAGCAGCTTGATCGCCGGCTTGAGCAACTCGCCTGCCTCCTCCACCAGCACTTGGGAACGCTTTTTCTCGTCTGCGCTGGCGGTGGGAAAGTTCGCAGGCACCGCTTCCAGCTTGGTATTTGCTTGTTGTAGGTAGGGCACAGCCTGCTGATAGAGGCTCTCGGCGTGCGGGTCAATGTGCGGGGTGTTGGCCGTGCACAGTTGCGGTAACAGGCAGCCCAGGAACAGGGCAATCCAGAGGGGGATTTTCATAAACAGGCTTCCGTGCGGTGGAGGCGTGGCTTGCCAGGGGCTCATTCCTTTGAGAGCTACGCAGGTTCTGTCACATTCTACGACAAGCATCTCACGGCGAAACACGCCGTTTCACCCTATCGATGATCCCTTATGGAAATACAGATTTCGGAAACGTCCGACTGGCAATTGTACGCCACCATCGCCGAAACGCTGGAGCACGGTTTGAAAGGCGAATGGACCGTAAAGACCGACGGGCTGGATCAGCGCTATTGGGATTTGTGCGTCGAAGGCCAGACCCTCACCCTGCACCTTGAGCATTATCTGGGGATCAGCCTGCTCATGCCTGGCCAGGGCGAGAGCCTGGAGGGGTTGAGTGATTTGGGGTTGAGGGCGTACCGGCTGGTGCTTCCATTTGCGGGATAAAGGAGACTTTGCGTAGGCCGTAGCACCTTGCTCCTTTGCCTACGCTTGCGTCAGAATCCGCCGGCTTGTGCACCTGGGTGGCCATCTCTAAGGTTGCTCGGTCGCTGAAAACTCAGTGATCGGGTTTAGTAGCCTGAGTTTGGATATCTGTGCATGAGCTTCACCTTCTTCAGACAAGTTGTCTGTGCTTGATGGTGGCTGTGTGCAGGGCGCCTTCGGGCGCGCCGGCTCTAGATATCCACCGGTCTACTAACCTGTGCACAGCTGCCACCCTATCGTTTAGTAGCGACAAGGTGGCGGCCTCATCCAGGGTATCTATATATGTTCAAAATAACGCCAAATCCGCCAAACAAGCCGGATCTAAAACTCCACCAGGCTGCCCAGCGCGCCATTGATCACTACCTCAATCCCGGCACTGATGCCGAGACAGTCCCAGAGACAACCGCCCTCTTCAGCGTCACCTCCGGCGTCAGCAGCGAAATCCTGATCGCCAACAGCTATGAAACCGTTTCCTCCGTCAGCGCCCTGCTGCTCGACCTGTCCGACGAACTGACCGGCAAAGACCGCGACGTGGCATTGGCCATACACCAACTGAGCGAATTGAGTGTGCTGCTGATCGGCAAACTGATGGACCGCGAAACACCTCGGGCGTAGAGCCCAACGCGGTCCTGCGGGACTAGCCCTTCAACTCACCCAACCGATTACTCGCCGCGTCGTCGTATGCCACATACAGCGACTCGGCGATTTGGCTTTTGATGGCTTTGGCACTTTCCAGCCCCAATACAAAACCTTCGGCTTTGCCGCCTGCGCGGTTCAGGTCTTCTTTGGTGTCAGCACCGGTGATGGCGTCGAGGAGCTTGATGGCTTGAGGGCCTACGCCTTTTGGGAGGCTGATTTGGTCGATGCTCATAGGGATGCCTCGGATAAGGTGCGGGATGGGGTGATGCGGGGTGAAAAGGTCATGGGCGATACCTTGAGATTGAGGTCGGTAGCGCGTGGAACCACTGCCGGGGGGGCCATGGTAGACCGGTATGGGAATTAAAGGGCCGGTTTCGGCCAGAAGCAGTCGGTCGCGATCAGAAAGGTTTGACGACAACGAGTCGCTCTCGCACTCTGTTTATAACCCATTCATTCATCAGGTTCCCGCATGTCATTAGCGACCGTAGTGCTGCTCGACTCCTGGCCACAGCCAAGTACGTCGCCTGAACCAGTGGTGTTCGCCACGGACACGCAACTATGTTTACGGTATTACACCACCGGAGAAGAAATAGCTGTGGTTCATTTTCCGCTAGTAAAGAAAATCCAATTCGGTTCGCCAAACGACGAAGCTTTGGGCGGCCATCCGCTCATTGGACTTGGCCTAAAGCATTACCAAATTCATCGAATAGATAATTCGCCTTGGTTAGCAGAGCTTGAGCAAAGGAACGCCATTCATCCTCGACACGACAAACAGCGGTTCATGAAAGATGCTATCCACTATGTCTTTACGTTTCAGGACTCTACCTTGGAATGCATCGCAATCGAGGGGGCGTTCTGGCATCCCAAAGTGCAAGTCTTTACCTCGGAGCAGGAGGCAAAGGATGGCTGGCGCACACTGGTGAATGACGTGGGTGCATTAACCCAATAGTCAGGAGCGGATGGCTGCGTTGGGTCGGAAGCGGTCGGTCATGAGCGGCCGCTTCTGGCCGATTCTGTTGAAAAAGTCGTACTCGCTTAGCCAAGGTGACCGCCTGCATCAATGAATAGCTTGCGGAGTTTTTTTCGAGCCGCCTCTGAAAGACGCTGTGAATAGCGTTGAAACTCTTCTTCGGCTGTATCGGGCTTGCCGTTCATGGCCAATACAAACGCGTATGCAAGAGGATGTTGTATGTAGTTGTAGAAACCCAGGCCACCCGTCGACAAATGCTGCTTGACCCGCTCGAAAGCACCAGGCAAGTCGGCTATCGAACGAGCCTCGTCCCAAAACGATTCAGCTTTTGGAATGGCAGCCCGGAGGATATTGGGTGCGCTGGTTGCTATGGCATCAGGTCCGTAGCTGCATGAAATATCAAACGCTCGATCGCGCACATTGAAAGTCAGATCAGGTCGTGCTGATTTTGACGTCCTGTGCCATTTGATTTCATTGCCGGAAAGATGGGGAACGAAGTCCAGTGACAGAGCCCATGACGGCGCTAGCGCGCCGCCTTTCCACTGCTCAAGGCGAAAGAGTTGGCGAATGGGAGCATCGACGCTACGAAGCCAGGACAGCGGGCCCTGAACTTCGAATCCTAACGGCTGTAAAAGTGACTCTATGGTTGGCGAAACAATTTCGTGGATTTGATCTATTCGCACTATCTCGAACGTTTTTCCCTGCATCGGCGGCCCCATGCTCAAAAGTAATCCCACTTCGACAACTTCGGTAGTTGGTTCGACCTCAGATAATAGATGCAGAAATAGGGGTCAGACCACCATTATTGAAAACGTGGTCTGCCCCCTATTCTTCTCTGGTGTCTGCGCCGTTTGGGTCTTGCAGATGGTGATTACCGCGAGCTGCGAAAGCGTGGTGACGTGCCTGACGGGAGAACGATGAAGGGCTGGTATCAACTGCGCAGTAGAAAATAGAGAACTGCGTCATGAAGTATTTTCTTGGCAAATAGTGGCCCGTGCCGGGGAAGTCACGACGTGACAACGCCATGCGGCAAGTTGATTGGAAAATCCTGAGAGTTCCTGAATTCCCGCCCCATGAGGCACAACATGTGAAAATTTATAGAGTAGTCTCATAGAATATTTTTCTCTTTGGGTATGCATAAATAATAGCGAGGCTGGTATTGGAGGCTAGTGTGAACTGGGATAGCCTGCGCCCACATTTTTAAATAGGGGTCAGACCACCATTATTGAAAACGTAGCCCACCCCCTACTCTTCTCTCCCGCGGCACCCAATAACGTTTTGCTTGAACACAATTAACGAGAGCAACTGAGGAGGCGGGTCATGCTTGAGGATTTTAAACACGCACTTTACCGTCATAAGAGGCTGTTCTGGCTAGTGATGGTTATTGTCATCCTATCCAAAGTGGCAACCATAATGCCGGCGATTATCATCGGGCGCGTAGTAGATACCTTTACCCAGCACACCTTGGATTCAGAGACGGCCTTGTATCTGTTGGGGTTTATCTGCGTCGGCGTTATTAACGTTATTCTTATCCCTATTCAGGGGTACTATTTGACCCGTTTTATTCAAAAAGGGCTCAGCGATGTTTCGATTCGATGGGTTCGCGAGATATTCACCAAGCACTTCGACCTGTTCTCATCGATCAATATCGGCAAGATGCTCAAATCGATTGAACGCGGCATACAAGCCAGCGAGCGAATTCTTAACTACGCGCTGATCACTATTTTGCCGCTTTGCATCGAGTTCATCGTGATTTCGGCGTGGCTGGTATGGATTGCGAATATTGTGTTCCTGGCGCTTGTGCTTGCACTTTCCGGCGTCTACCTGGCATTGACCCACTACTTGATCACGTGGCGTCGCGCTCATATCGATGCGGTCAATGACGCCGAAGATGAACAGGCGGGAGTATTTGCAAACACGATTCAGGCGGGTAAACAGATAAGGCTGGAGCGGGCCCAGGAATCGGGGCTGAAACCCCTGTTCGATACGTTTTACCAGTACGCGGATGCCGCGACAAAAGTCGGATATTCCGCTGCGGTACTAGGGGCGTCAAGGGCACTTTTCTTAACCCTGACCAGCAGCACAGTGATCGGGTACGGCATCTTTGTAAGACAGGCTTCGGCGTCCGAACTGACGGTTGGCGACTTTGTCGTCTTGTTTACCTTATCCACGATGTTTTTCAACACGGTGTTCAGCATCGGAGAGGTCTATCGTTTCGCCGATCAATTCTCTTCGGACTACGCCAAGTTTCGATCGATTCTGCGCGAGCAAAGCTTCAAGGGTAAGGCCGAGAGCTTGCCCTTGGATTCTGACAGCTTGATTTACCCCGCCTCCACTGCACTGATCGCCGAGGGAGTTTCATTAGTCATTCAACAGGCCATCGAAGTGCGCCCCGGTGAGCATCTTGCCGTCGTTGGGGCAAGTGGCTCCGGAAAATCAACCTTTGTGGAACTGCTCGTGGGCGTGAAGCAGCGTTCCGGGCTCACCGTCCGGATAGGACAGACCGCGCTTGAGTCAATCGCTGAAGAGGAACATTTTCGGCTCATTCGGTATTGCCCCCAAACTCCGAAGTTTTTATCAGGCAACCTGGCAGACGCTGTTTTTTTTCATGGCTCGTTCAACTCGACATTTAGCAGCGTCGCGGCGCAGCTCAATATCCAGCACCTGTTTGACGAATTGCCTGTTCGAACGATAAATCAAGACGCGACCAGTATTTCCGGTGGCGAAGCAAAAAAGCTTTCGCTTCTACGCGTGCTGCTACGACCTGGGAATTTCAACATATTCGATGAGCCGACCTCATCCGTTGATCCTCAGGGCGCCTCGTTAATCTGGGATGCACTCTTCACCTGCTTTGCCGATAAAAGTCTAATCTGTGTAACCCACGATTTCACTGTGCTCAATCACTTTGATCGAGTCATCGTCTTCGACACGGGCAGAATCGTTGCAGATGGCAAGTGGCAAGACCTGGTGGCTCTGGAGTCGGTCTCCAACGTCATACGCAAAGTTCAGGAGGAAGAGCCGGTTTCAGGGCATTAAGTTACTGAAACGGCTTTGTACGCTAAGAATGAAATAGGGGTCAGACCCCTATTCCTCTCAGGTCGCGTAGGTCTCAATACGGGACGGAAAAGGGGGCATTTATTTGATCTAATAAATGCCCCCTTTTCCG
>NZ_JACARK010000390.1:0-3637 GCF_013386655.1 Pseudomonas sp. K5002
CTGGTTTGCCGGCCTGAGTTTGCCCGCGCTGACCATCGGCGGCCTGGGCGCCGGCCTGAGCATGGCCGGCCTCGCCGCCTGGATTACCCGTCGCACCGGGCTGAAGGAAGACGCCAGCCTCGCCGCCATCTACCCGATCTCCCTGGCCAGCGGCGTGCTGATCCTCGGCCTCGCCGGCAAACGCCTGGACCTGCTGCACCTGCTGTTCGGCTCGGCCCTGGCGGTAGACGGCCCGACCCTCACCGGCATGCTCTGGGTCTCGGGCTTCAGCCTGATCGCCATGGTGGTGATCTACAAACCGCTGCTGCTGGACACCCTCGACCCGCTGTTCCTGCAAACCGTCAGCCGCCTCGGCCCGCTGGCCCACGGCCTGTTCCTGACGCTGGTGGTGCTGAACCTGGTGATCGGTTTCCAGGCCATCGGCGCGTTGATGGTGGTCGGCCTGATGATGTTGCCGGCGATTGCTTCACGTTTCTGGAGCCGGCGCCTGCCGGTGTTGATCGCCATATCAGCAGTGCTGGGATGCCTGTCGGTATGGCTTGGCTTGTTGCTGTCGTTCTACTACTCGCTGCCCAGCGGCCCGGCAATTGTGCTGGTGGCTGGCGGCTGGTACCTGCTGTCCGTGGTCTTCGGTCCGGTGCACGGCTTGCTGCGCCGCCCGCCTTTGCTTACATCCCAATGAGGTGTTTCCCGATGCGCGCTCTACTCGTGCTGTTCAGTGTGTTGCTGCCGCTGTCGTTCGCGACGGCCCAGGCTGCCGACAAGCTTCAGGTGGTTACCAGCTTCAGTATTCTTGACGACATGACCCACCAGGTCGGTGGCGATCATATCCAGATCAGCAACATGGTCGGCCCCGACGCCGACGCCCACACCTACGAACCAACACCGGACGATGCCAAGGCCCTGCTCAAGGCCAAGGTGATCATCAAGAACGGCTTGGGCTTCGAGCCGTGGCTGGATCGCCTGGTCACCAGCACCGAGACCAAGGCCACTGTGGTCACTGCGAGCAAAGGCGTGCTCTCCCACACCATGGAAGAGGACGGCGAAACCATCCCCGACCCGCACGCCTGGCACAACCTGGCCAACACCGTTATCTACGTGAACAACATCACCAAGGCGCTGATCGCTGCCGACCCGGCCAACAAGGCCGACTACGAGCACAACAGCCAGGTGTACCTGAAAGAAATCTACCGCCTGCTGGCTGAAGCCAAGGCCAAGTTCGGCGCGCTGCCACCGGGTAACCGTCGCATCGTCACCTCTCATGACGCCTTCGGCTACCTGGGCCAGGCCTACGGTATCGAGTTCCTGTCGCCTCAAGGCCTGTCCACCGAACGTGAACCGTCGGCCGCCGAAGTCGCCACGCTGATCACCCAGATCCGCAAGGACAAGGTCAAGGCCGTGTTCATGGAAAACATCAAGGACTCGCGTCTGCTCCAGCAGATCGCTGACGAAAGCGGCGCGCAGATCGGCGGCACGCTGTACTCGGACGCCCTGGCCGCAGAAGGTCCGGCCAGCACCTTTACCGGCCTGTTCGAATACAACCTCAACACCCTGTGCGCGGCCCTGAGCAAGCCATGAGCCTGAGCATGCTTGACCTGGAAGAGGCTGCCATCGGCAGCCGCTTTCCACTCGATAGCGTGCTCGACGCCCTGCCGTGGAACAGCGATGGACTGATCGCCGCCATCGCCCAGCAACACGGCAGCGGCGAAGTGTTGATGCTGGCCTGGATGAACCGCCAGGCCCTCGACGAAACTCTGGCCACCGGGCACGTCTGCTACTGGTCCCGCTCGCGCCAGCAACTGTGGCGCAAGGGCGAAACCTCGGGCCACTGGCAACTGCTGGTGGAGGCCCGCCTGGATTGCGACGGCGACGCGGTATTGCTGATCGTCGACCAGCAAGGCCCGGCCTGCCACACCGGCCGGCCCACCTGCTTCTACAACGCCATCGACGGCCATCACGTAAACATCATCACCGCGCCTCTCAAGGAACCTGACCCATGATCCGCAAGAACCCTTCCGGCGATCTGCCCGTGATTGCCGAATCGGCCTACGTCGACAAAACCGCAATCATCTGCGGCAAGGTGATCATCGGCGAAAACGTATTTGTCGGCCCTTACGCGGTGATCCGCGCCGACGAAGTCGACGCCAACGGTGACATGGACCCGATCACCATTGGGGCCAATTCGAATATCCAGGACGGCGTGGTGATCCACTCCAAATCCGGCGCCGCCGTAACCATCGGCGAGTTCACCTCCATCGCCCACCGCTCCATCGTCCACGGGCCCTGCACCGTTGGTGACCGGGTGTTCATCGGCTTCAACAGCGTGCTGTTCAACTGCGTCGTCGGCGATGGCTGCGTGGTGCGGCACAACTCTGTAGTCGACGGCCGCGATTTGCCCGACGCGTTCTACGTGCCCTCCACCACCCGCATCGGCCCCAACACCGACCTGTCCCAGTTCCCGCCGGTGAGTGTCAGCGCTTCGGAGTTTTCCGAAGATGTGGCACGCACCAACGTCGACCTGGTACTGGGTTACAAAGCCCTGCAAAACGAGTTCTGAGCATGAGCCGCCTGCTGATCCGCAACGCCCGCCTGGTGAACGAAGGCGAGGAATTCGAGGCTGACCTGCTGGTCGCCAATGGCCGTATCGAGAAGATCGCCGGCAGCATCGACAACGCCAACGCCACCGTGGAAATCGACGCCCAAGGCCAGTGGCTGCTGCCGGGAATGATCGACGACCAGGTGCACTTCCGAGAGCCCGGCGCGCCGGATAAAGGCAGCTTCTACAGCGAGTCCCGTGCGGCGGTGGCCGGTGGCATCACCAGTTTCATGGACATGCCCAACACCAACCCGGCGACCCTGAACCTGGATGCCCTGGCCGACAAAAAGCGCCGCGCGGCGCTGCATTCGGTGGCCAACTATGGTTTTCACTTCGGAGTGAGCAACGACAACCTCGACACCGTCGCCGCGCTGGACCCGCGGGAAGTCGCCGGGGTCAAAGTGTTCATGGGTGCGTCTACCGGCAATATGCTGGTGGATGATCCGAAGATCCTCGAGCGTCTGTTCGCCGAGGTGCCGACCATTCTCCTGGCCCACTGCGAGCACACCCCCAGCATCCTGGCCCGCGAGCAAAGGATGCGCGAGCGTTTCGGTGAGCACATTCCTGCCGTAGCACACCCGCTGATCCGCGATGCCGAGGCCTGCTATCGCTCCTCGTCCCTGGCGGTGGAACTGGCCAAGCGGCACGGCACGCGCCTGCATGTGTTGCACATCACCAGCGCACGGGAGTTGGTGCTGTTCGAAGACAAACCCCTGGCGCAAAAACGCATCACGGCGGAAGTCTGCCTGCATCACCTCTTGTTCGATGACCGCGACTACGCCCGCCTCGGCCACCAGATCAAATGCAACCCGGCGATCAAGACACGCACCGACCGCAACGCCTTGCGCCTGGCATTGTTGAGTGATCGTCTGGATGTAATTGGCAGTGACCATGCGCCGCACACCTGGGCGCAAAAACAACTGCCCTATCGCGAAGCGCCGTCAGGCTTGCCGCTGGTGCAACACGCCCTGCCGGCGCTGCTGGAATTGGTCGCCGACGGCCTGCTGCCGCTGACCACGCTGGTGGCGAAAACCAGCCATC
>NZ_JACARK010000391.1:0-2997 GCF_013386655.1 Pseudomonas sp. K5002
TGTTGCTGCTGGACGAGCCCCTCTCCAACCTCGACGCCAACCTGCGCGAAGAGATGCAGTTCGAGATCCGTCGCATCCAGTGTGAAGTCGGGATCACCACCCTGATGGTCACCCACGACCAGGCCGAAGCGCTGTCCATCAGCGACCGGGTAGTAGTGATGCAGGCCGGGCGCGTGACGCAAATCGACGCGCCGTACAAACTCTATGAACACCCGCGCACGCGCTTCATCTCGGATTTTGTCGGCAAGGCCAACCTGCTGGCGGGCGATTTCGATCAACTCGGCGCGCCGCAAGTGCGCTTCGAGCCGGGCAACGGCGAGCTGACCCTGAGCCTGCGCCCGGAAAAGATCGACCTGGTGGCCGCCGGCAACGGCCGGCTGCAAGGCAAGATCCTCGACAGCTACTTCTTCGGCAGCCAATGGCTGTATCGCATCAAGACCGAGATCGGCGAGCTGACCGTGGTCCGCCGCAATGACGGCAGCGCGCCATTGGCTTGCGGCGCTGCAGTGGGCCTGGACTGGGAGTCGAACCTGTTGCGGGTGCTGGCCGCGGATGAGGTGCGCGCATGAGCCGTGGCTACCTGTTGTCGTTGCCGGCGCTGGTGTTGTTTTTCGGGCTGCTGATCCTGCCCCTGGGCCTGACACTGGTGCTGTCGTTCAACGTGTTCGACTATCAGGTAGGGGTGAAGGCCGATGAGTGGACCTTCGCCCACTACCTGTCGCTGTTCAGCGATTCGTACTTCTACGAGATCTTCTGGCGCACCTTCTGGATCAGTGCCCTGGTGACCTTGCTCTGCGTGGTGATCGGCGTGCCCGAGGCCTACATCCTCAGCCGCATGGGCACGCCATGGCGCTCGATCTTCCTGATCCTGATCCTCACCCCGCTGCTGATTTCGGTGGTGGTGCGGGCCTTCGGCTGGAGCCTGCTGCTGGGTGCCGATGGCCTGGTGAACCAGGTGATCCAGGCCCTGGGCGGCAAGCCGGTGAAGCTGCTGTACACCTCGTTCGCCGTGATCATCGCACTGGTGCACGTGATGCTGCCGTTCATGATCATCCCGGTGTGGACCTCCCTGCAGAAGCTCGACCCGTCGGCGGAACAGGCGGCGCTGTCCCTGGGTGCCAGCCAGGCCACGGTGATGCGCAAGATCGTGTTGCCGCAGGTGATGCCCGGCGTGCTGTCCGGCACCCTGATCGTGTTCGGCCTGGCTGCCAGCTCCTTCGCGATCCCCGGCCTGCTGGGCGGACGCCGCCTGAAGATGGTCGCCACGGTGGTCTACGACCAATACCTCTCGGAACTCAACTGGCCCATGGGCGCGACCATCGCGGTGGTGTTGCTGTTGGTCAACTTGCTGATCATGCTGAGCTGGAACCGCATGGTCGAAGGCCGCTACAAAAAGTCCCTGGGAGTATAAGACGATGTCCAGAAACGGTCCTTTGGCCCTGGGCTTTCACGGCCTGGTGGTGCTGTTCATGATGGCGCCGCTGGTGGTGGTGTGCCTCGTGGCCTTCACCCCGGAAAATACCTTGAGCCTGCCCACTTCGGGCTTCTCCCTGCGCTGGTTTCATGCGGTGTTCGAGCGCGCGGACTTTATCCAGGCGTTCTACAACAGCCTGGTCCTGGCGTTCGTTGCCGCCACCCTGGCGACGTTGATCGCGGTGCCGGCGGCGCTGGCAATCAGTCGCTACCAGTTCCCCGGCCGTAACTTCTTCAGTGCGCTGTTCCTCTCGCCGATCATCATCCCGCACCTGGTGCTGGGGGTGGCGATGCTGCGGCTGTTCGCAATGATGGGCGTCAACGGCAGCTTCACCTGGTTGATGCTGGCCCACGTGGTGATCATCACGCCTTACGTATTGCGCCTGGTATTGGCGGCCGCCATCGGCATTGACCGCAGCGCCGAGCAGGCTGCCGAATCCCTCGGCGCCAGCCGCTTCACCCTGTTTCGCCAGATCACCTTGCCGATGATTCTGCCCGGCGTGGCCGGCGGCTGGTTGCTGGCGTTCATCAACAGTTTCGATGAAGTGACCCTGTCGATCTTTGTCAGCTCGCCGGCCACCCAGACCTTGCCGGTGCGCATGTACGTGTACGCCACCGAATCCATCGACCCGATGATGGCGGCCGTGTCGGCGCTGGTGATCGGGTTGACGGCGGCGGCCATGATTCTGCTGGACCGGGTCTACGGCCTGGATCGCGTGTTGGTAGGGAAACATTGATGGCACTGTTCAAACGACTGGCCGAGACCGAGCGGCCCAGCCTGGCGTTCACCCTCGATGGGCAGCCTGCCACGGGCCTGCTTGGGGACACCTTGCTGACTGCCGTACTGACCTGCGCCGAGCACCTGCGGGGCAGTGATTTCAGCGCCGAACGCCGCGCCGGTTTCTGCTTGATGGGGGCCTGCCAGGATTGCTGGGTACGCCTGGAAGATGGTCGGCGAGTGCGCGCCTGTTCGACCTTGCTGGAAGACGGCCAGGCGATTCGCCGTGACCCGGGGCGCCAGGCATGAAGAGCGTGGTGATAGTGGGCGCAGGCCCAGCGGGCATTACCGCAGCCCGGACCTTGCTGGACCATGGCGTAACCCCGGTGTTGGTGGACGAGAGCCTGCGCGGTGGCGGCCAGATCTATCGGCGCCAGCCGGCGAACTTCCAGCGCTCGGCCAAGCAGCTGTATGGGTTTGAAGCGGGCAAGGCGACAGCGCTGCATCGCACCATGGATGAGCTGGCCACCCGGATCGACTACCGGCCGGAAACCCTGGTGTGGAATGCGGAAAATGGCCGCCTGGACATGCTCAACAACGGCCACGCCGAAAGCATCGAATACACGCAGATCATCGTCGCCACGGGCGCCACCGACCGCATCCTGCCCGTGCCGGGCTGGACGCTGCCCGGTGTGTACAGCCTGGGCGCGGCGCAAATCGCGCTGAAGTATCAAGGCTGCGCCATCGGTGAGCGTGTCGCGTTCTGCGGCAGCGGGCCGTTGCTGTACCTGGTGGCGTATCAGTAC
>NZ_JACARK010000392.1:0-1395 GCF_013386655.1 Pseudomonas sp. K5002
CCGGACAGGTGCACGCTGTGGCCGGGCGCTAGCGCGGCCAGTTGCACGGCGTCGGCCTTGGTGTCGGACAGGCCTTTGGCGCAACCGCCGGCGCCGGTGCAGGCGATCATCCGTGCGAGGGGTTGGTCCACCGAACACAAAAAGCCAAGCTGTTCGAGGCGTTCGGTGACAGCCGCCGCATCCTGGATATTGGGCAGCAGCAGGCCTTGCCATGGCGTGACACGCAAGGTGGCGTCGCCATGGTCGACGGCCAGTTGCGCAGCGCCCCTGAGCATCGCCGAATCCAGGCGGCCCAAGGGTGCGACGGCGGCGACGTAGACCTGGTTTTTTTTTTGGCGCTGTGGATAACTTCCCAGGTGCAGCGGCGCGGGGTTGGAGTGCCTTGAAAAGCCATCAACCGGCTGCAATGGCATATTCAGCTGCCGCAAAAAGTTATCCACAGCGGTTTCAGCCAGCAGGTGGCGCATGCGGGTTTGATCAGGCCGGGCCAGCTCAAGGAACCGCTCCAGCACCGCCACCACCAGTGCATGCCCTTGTGCCAAAGGTACCGCCGCCAAGGGCGCATCCCGCGCCGGGCAGCCTGCCAGGCCGAATGCCAACAGCGTGTTGCCATTGGCATCGAAGGCTGACAGCCACAGGTCGTGATGATGCTCGAGCATGGCCAGGGCTTCACCGCCGTCCAGTTGCACGGCGAACTTGGCCGACAGCTCATGGAAACGCGGGTGGGTTTCCAGGGTGGTGAGGATCTGGTCGGCCAACGGTCGGGTATCGAACAGCATCTCGCGGTCAATGCCGGCACTGGGGCTGAGCATCAGGTTGCGCACATCATCACCGGCGGCACGCTTGGGGCCCAGGTCGGCGGCCAGCAAGGCGGCGATCAATGCATCCTGTTCGGCGCCGATCCCGCGAATCTGCAGGTTGGCGCGGTTGGTCGCCTCGATCACCCCGCCGGCATGGGCCTGGGCGGCGTCGGCCACGGCAAACGCCTGCTCGGCGCGGATCGAACCGCCCGCTAGTTTGATCCGGCAAATCCCGCCATCCAACGCCTGGACAATACGCAGCAACCCCGGACAGGCCGAGGGGCGCAAGGTATTGGACGGTGGTATTGGTTTCACGGGGCTACCGGTTCACGGGTAAAGGCGCGGTATTATGCCTGCTTTGTCCGGCGGCATGAAAAGCCTGCCCGTCGGATGTCGTTCAAGGAATTCATATGTCGCCCTGGCTGACGGTAGTAGGCATCGGTGAAGACGGCTTCAAGGGCCTGGGCAGAAACGCCCGGCACGCCCTGTTGCGCGCCTCGCGCATTATTGGCGGGCAACGCCAGCTGGACTTGTTGCCGGTGTGCATCCGTGGCGAACGCCAGGTGTGGCCCAGCCCGTTTTCCCTGGAGCCGGT
>NZ_JACARK010000393.1:0-1827 GCF_013386655.1 Pseudomonas sp. K5002
CGGGCTGATGCCATCGTGGTGTTGGGCTCGGGGCGTGAGCGCGGGGATCCGGCGTGGGGCTCCGATCAGCCGACGGGTATCGGCCTTGAGCGCCAGCGCTATGCAGCCCGCCTGGCCAAGGCTTCGGGCTTGCCGGTGCTGACCACCGGCGGCTTGCACTACGGCACACCGCCCAGCGAGGCGGAGTTGATGGCGGTATCGATGCAGGATGACTTTGGCGTGAGCGTGCGCTGGAAGGAAGAGCGCAGCCGTACCACGTGGGAAAACGCGCAGATGAGTGCCGAGATTCTGCTGCCGCAGGGGATCAAGCGTGTGGTGGTCGTGACTCAGGCCTGGCATATGCCGCGCTCGCGCTGGAGCTTCGAAAAGGCCGGGTTCACGGTTGTTCCGGCGCCAGTGGGGTTTCTTGGTTTGGACAATGCCCGGCCATTGGGGGGCTGGATGCCGGAGTTCAAGTCGGTATGGCAGAGCGGGCAGTTGCTGAATGAAGTTGTGGGGCAGGTGGGTTACCGGATGTTTTACAGGTAATACCGCCGGGCAAATGTGGCAGCGGGCTTCTGTGGGAGCCGGGCTTGCCCGCGATGCAGGCACCTCGGTGTGTCAGTTGCACCGAGGTGATGCTATCGCAGGCAAGCCCACATTTGTCCGAGTATTTCTGTTAAACCGTTTTCGACATCCGGCCCGCCAACAGCGCCCAGCCAAACAGGCCAAGGCACAGGATGATCAACGGCCACGAACGCCATTCCAGGTACGGGGTGAGGTTGTGCATCGGCACCACTTCACCGTAGAGAATCCCGCGTTCAAACTGCGGGATCTGCACGGTGATCTGCCCGTACGGGTTGATCAGGCCAGTGACGCCGTTGTTGGTGGCGCGGATCATCCAGCGCCCGGCTTCCAGGGCGCGCATCTGGGCCATCTGCAAATGTTGCAGCGGGCCGATGGAGCGGCCGAACCAGGTGTCGTTGCTGATGGTCAGCAACAAATCGCTGCGGGCCGACAGGCCGGCGGCGAACTCCGGGTACACCACTTCATAGCAAATGAACGGCGCAATCTGATAGCCCTTGGCTTGCAGCAAAGCCTGGTCGGACGGCCCGCGGGCGAAGTCCGACATCGGCAGGTCAAAGAACGCGATCAAGCCGCGCAACATGTCCTGCAGCGGCACGTACTCGCCAAACGGCACCAGCTTCTGCTTCAGGTAGGTGCCGTCGCCTTCGCCCACCACCGTGATGCCGTTGAAGAAGCGCTTGTGGTGATGCACTTCCTGGCGGATCGGTACACCGGTGATCAGCGCAGTGTGCCGGTCAGCGGCGAACTTGCCCATCATGCCCAGGTAACCCTCCACGGATTCCTTGAGCACCGGCACGGCGGTTTCCGGCCATACCAGCAGGTCGACAGGCTTGGAGCTGAAGCTCATGTCGCGGTACAGCGCGAGCTGCGCATTGAGCTGCTCCGGGTCCCACTTCATGCTTTGTTCGACGTTGCCCTGGACGGCTGCCACGGTCAGCGGCGCGCCGGCGGGGGTGGTCCATGCATGATGCTTGAGTGCCAGGCCGATGGCCCATGGCGCCACCAACAACAGCAAGCCGGCACCGATGAACAGGTTGCGCTTAGCCGCCAGCAGACGCGGCAGGTTGCAGATCAGTGCGGCGGTCAGCGCCAGGGCAAAGGATATCAGCCACATCCCGCCCAGCGGCGCGAGGCCGGTGAGAGGGCCGTCGAGCTGGCTGTAACCGGAATAGAGCCATGGAAAACCGGTGAGGAACCAGCCGCGAAACGCTTCCTGGCCAACCCACAAGGCCGCGAAGGCCAGGGCATCGGCCAGTGGCG
>NZ_JACARK010000394.1:0-2342 GCF_013386655.1 Pseudomonas sp. K5002
CTTCGGCGATCAGGCGTTGCGGGCCGTAGAGGTCGGCCAGTACTGCATTCAGCAGGCGCGCACGCTGGGCGATGCCGGCGGAGAGTTGCTTCCATTCATCGGCGGCCAGCACGTGGGGCAGCAGGTCCAGCTCCCAGGGACGATCGGCGCCCTTGGGGTCGGCGTAGACGTTATAGGTCACGCCGTTTTCCTGGATCTGCCGGGTCAGCAAGGCCTGGCGCTGGGCCAGTTGCGCCGGGGTGCTGCGTTGCAAGTGATCGAGCAGCCGCTGCCAATGGGCGCGAACCGCGCCGCTGTCGTCCAGCAGTTCGTGATAAGTGCCCGCGGTCAGCGGGTAACGGTCGAGCAAGTCGGGCATGGAACGCTCGGCAGAGGCAAGGGAAGTCAGATTAATTTACAAACACTGCAAATCCAGTGTGCAAGCAGGCTTGTGTGGGAGCTGGCTNNACCGAGGTGATGCTATCGCAGGCAAGCCAGCTCCCACACAAACCCTGCTCCCACATTTTGAATCGCATTTAGTCATTCTTATTGGGGAAGCGCCGCAAATCCAGGGTCATCGGCAATTCATCATTGATCTCCACACTCGGCACCGGCAATTTCCCGGGGCTGTGTCCCAAGCGGAAAAACCGCGCCATCCGCCGGCTTTCAGCTTCATTGGCATTCACCGGCAGGCTGTCGTAATTGCGCCCGCCCGGATGGGCGACATGGTACTGGCAACCGCCCAGCGAGCGCTGCATCCACGTATCCAAAAGATCGAACACCAGTGGCGCATGCACCGGGATCGTTGGCTGCAGGCAGTTGGCCGGTTGCCAGGCGCGATAACGCACGCCAGCCACAAACTCGCCGACGCGCCCGGTGGGTTGCAGCGGCACCGGGATGCCATTGCAGGTCAGCAGGTAACGCTGGGGCGACAGGCCACTCAACTTGACCTGCAGGCGCTCCAGGGACGAATCCACGTAACGCACCGTACCGCCCACCGCGCCCTCCTCGCCCAGCACATGCCAGGGCTCCAGGGCCTGGCGCAATTCCAGTTCGATACCGCTGACGGCGTAGTCACCGACCTTGGGAAAGCGGAACTCCAGGTGCGCGGCAAACCATTCGGCCCGCAGCGGATAACCGGCAGCGTTCAGCTCGACGATCACGTCGGCAAAATCCTGCTCGATAAAGTGCGGCAGCAGGAAGCGGTCATGCAGCTCTGTGCCCCAGCGCGCCAGCTTCGGCGGCGCATAGGGTTCACGCCAGAACCGCGCGACCAGTGCCCGCAGCAGCAATTGTTGGGTCAGGCTCATGCGGGCGTGGGGCGGCATTTCAAAGGCACGCAATTCCAGCAGGCCCAGGCGGCCGGTGGCACCGTCCGGCGAGTAGAGCTTGTCGATGCAGAACTCGGCACGGTGGGTATTGCCAGTGACGTCGATCAGCAGGTTGCGCAGCAGGCGGTCCACCAACCATGGCGGGCATTCTTCGCCCGCTTCGGGCATCTGCGCGAAGGCGATTTCCAGCTCATACAACGCATCGTTGCGCGCTTCGTCGACCCGTGGTGCCTGGGAAGTCGGGCCGATGAACAGGCCGGAAAACAGGTAGGACAGCGACGGGTGGTTATGCCAATAGCTGATCAGGCTGCGCAGCAGATCGGGACGCCGCAGGAACGGCGAATCCTTGGGCGTAGCGCCACCGAGCACAAAGTGGTTACCGCCGCCGGTGCCGGTGTGGCGCCCGTCGATCATGAATTTTTCTGTGGTGAGGCGGGTTTGCCGGGCTTCTTCGTAGAGAAACTCGGTGCGTTCCACCAACTCGTCCCAGGTGGCGGACGGCTGCACGTTGACCTCGATCACACCCGGATCCGGCGTCACCCGGAAGTTGCTCAGGCGTGGGTCGCTCGGCGGCTCATAACCTTCCAGCAACACCGGGCAATGCAGTTCTTCGGCGGTGGCTTCGATGGCGGCCACCAGTTCCAGGTAATCCTCGACCCGTTCCAGCGGCGGCATGAACAGGTACAAGCGGCCGTCCCGTGCCTCGGCGCACAGGGCGGTGCGGGTCAGCCAGTCGGCAGACTCGTCGATCTTCGGGATACGGTCTTGGCTGGCAGCTGCCTCGCCATGGCTTTGCAGTTGTGAGGTGGTCGGCAGGTCTGCCAGGTCCTGATTGGGATCGGTGGGGTGCACGAACGGATAGTCCGCCGCCGTTACCCACGGTTGCGAGGCCAGTGGCAGGCGATAACCCAACGGTGAATCGCCCGGCACCAGGCGGCAATGGTTGTCCCGCAGGTACCAGCGCCCGCTCTGCCAGCGGTCATTGGCCGCCGTGCGCGCCAGCGGCAGCACCTGGCCGATGACTTTATCCAG
>NZ_JACARK010000395.1:0-833 GCF_013386655.1 Pseudomonas sp. K5002
CCCCGAGGTCTACAGCAACACCGACGACACCGGCGTGGTCGGCAGTGGCGGCCAATCCACCTGGCGCTTCCAGGCCTTCAACGCCGGCCAGGGCCGTTTGCGCCTCACCTCACAACAACCCTGGGAGCCGGAAGCTGAACCGGCCGAAACCTTCGACTGCGCCATTACGGTGAACTGATATGCCATGGATGATCCTTGCGTTGATGGGGGCGGTAACCTTTATCTACGGCCTGAGCACCCACGCCACCCTGCTCTGCCTGTTGGTAAAGCCATTGCCGGTACTGGCGCTGCTGGGCTGGCTGCATGATGCGCCGCCCACTGACTATCGACGCTGGATCAGCCTGGGGCTGATTTTTTCCCTGGTGGGCGACGTGCTGCTGGCCTGGCCCGGCGACCTGTTCATCTTCGGCCTCGGTGCGTTTTTGTTCGCGCACCTGGCGTACCTGAAAGCCTACTTGAGCGACTGCCGCCGCCCGGCGATTTTGCCGCTGGTGCTGGCGCTGGTGGTGGGCGCGATCTTGCTGAGCATTCTGATTTCCCATGGCCTGGGCCCATTGCTGGTGCCGGTGGTGGTGTATGCGCTGGTGATCAGCGCGATGCTGTGGCGAGCGTTGGCGCGCTTGGGCAGCGAAGTGCCCAAGCGCTCGGCATACCTGGCGGCCGCAGGTGCGGCGTCGTTCGTGTTTTCCGACACGCTGATCGGGATCAATCGGTTTGTGGTGGCGTTTGAAGCGGCGCCGTATTTGCTGATTGTCAGCTACTGGCTGGGGCAGTGGGGCATTACGGCCTCTTCCTTTCCTCAGAAAAAAACCGTCAACCTGTAGGAGCTGGCT
>NZ_JACARK010000396.1:0-8287 GCF_013386655.1 Pseudomonas sp. K5002
CATCAGCGGCAACGACCCCAGTGCGCATGCCGAGATGGTCGCGATTCGGGCCGCTGCTCAGGCTGTCAGCAATTACCGGCTGCCGGGCAGCACGCTCTACGTCACGCTGGAGCCGTGCAGCATGTGCGCCGGGCTGATCGTGCATTCACGGATTGCCCGGGTGGTGTACGGCGCGCTGGAGCCGAAAGCCGGGATTGTGCAAAGCCAGGGGCAGTTTTTTACCCAGGGCTTTCTCAACCATCGGGTGCTGTATGAGGGCGGGGTGTTGGCCGAGGAGTGCGGGACGGTGTTGAGCGAGTTCTTCAAGGCGCGAAGAGCCAAAGGCTGACGCGATACCCTGTGGCGAGGGAGCTTGCTCCCGCTGGGCTGCGTAGCGGCCCCAAAATCTGGGGAGCGCTGCGCACTCCAGCGGGAGCAAGCTCCCTCGCCACAACAGCAGTCTTATTTCTTCAACACAACAGCAGTCTTATTTCTTCGCGACAATCACCGCCCGCATCGGCGCCGGCAGCCCTTCGATGGTCTTGCTGTGATCTTCAGGGTCCAGGAAGTCGCTGAGGGACTGATACTTCATCCACGCCGTGCCGCGCTGTTCCTCGACCGTGGTCACGCTCACATCCACACAGCGCACATCACTGAAGCCCGCACGCCGCAGCCACAGCATCAGCGCCGGCACCGACGGCAGGAACCAAACGTTGCGCATCTGCGCGTAGCGGTCTTCCGGCACCAGCACTTGCTGCTGATCGCCTTCAACCACCAGCGTCTCCAGCACCAGCTCCCCACCCTTGACCAGGCAATCCTTCAGCGCCAGCAAATGCTCGATGGGCGAGCGGCGATGGTAGAACACGCCCATGGAAAATACCGTGTCGAAGCCTTCCATGTTCGACGGCAGGTCTTCAAACGGGAACGGCAGGTGCCAGGCCTTGGGCGTCGGCAGATAACGCTGCACCGCCTGGAACTGGCAGAAGAACAACCAGTTCGGGTCGACGCCAATCACACTGTCGGCGCCGGCGCCGAGCATGCGCCACATGTAATAGCCGTTGCCGCAGCCCACATCGAGGATGCGTTTGCCCTTGAGGTCCAGGTGCGGAGCGACCCGCGACCATTTCCAGTCCGAGCGCCATTCGGTGTCCACGTGCACGCCGAACAGATCGAACGGCCCCTTGCGCCACGGGCAAAGGCCCATCAGCGCAGTACGCATTTGCGCACGGGTGTCGTCGTCGCAATCGGTATCGAGCACCAGGCCGTTCAGCAGGTCGATTTCACTGGGCATGATCTTCGGCAGCGCATCCAGCGCGCTCTGCCAGCGTTCCAGGTCGCCATGACCCTTTTCCATCTTCGCATCGAGTTGCGCTTGCAGGCCCTGGGCCCAGACGGCCAGGGGAGTGCCGACCAGGTGGCGGGCGAGGGGAGACAGATCAATCATGGCAAGGCAATCAACGAGGCAAAGTTAAGACACTGGAACCACGGCACGACTTTCGAGAATCCGGCCGCCAGCAGGCGTTCGCGGTGTTCTTCGAGGCTGTCGGGCTTCATGACGTTTTCGATGGCGCTGCGCTTCTGGGCGATTTCCAGTTCGCTGTAGCCGTTGGCGCGCTTGAAGGCGATGTGCAAGTCGGTGAGCAGCGCATGTTCTTCGGGGTCATTGAAGCGCAGCTTTTCCGAAAGGATCAGCGCGCCGCCCGGTAGCAGCGACTGGCGAATGCGCGAGAGCAACGCCTGGCGTTGTTCGGGGGCGATAAATTGCAGGGTGAAGTTCAGCGCGACCACCGACGCCGGCTGGAATTGCAGGGCGAGGATATCGCCCTCGATCACCTCCACCGGCAGCAACTCCTGAAACATCGAGTCCTGGCCGTTGAGGTATTCGCGGCAACGCTCGACCATCGCCGCCGAGTTATCCACCGCGATCACCCGGCAACCGTCGGTGCGCACGTGACGGCGCAAGGCCTGGGTCACCGCGCCGAGGGATGAACCGAGGTCGTAGAGCACGCTATTGGGCTGGGCGAACTGCGCCGCGAGTACGCCAAGGTTCTCGACGATGGTCGGGTAGCCGGGCACCGAGCGCTTGATCATGTCCGGGAAAACCCGCACCACGTCTTCGTTGAAGGCGAAGTCCGGCACCTGGGGCAGGGGCTGGGCGAATAGGCGATCGGGTTCTTTGCTCACGGCTGTTCCGGCGACGAAGGGGGAAAGCCGGGCATTTTAGCGTAGGAGCTGGCTTGCCGGCGATGTTCGTTAACGATGACGCGGACTTTCTGGACGAACGCGGCAACTGTGGGTTTTTTCGCTGGCAAGCCAGCTCCTACAGGTTGATCGCATTTCAAGGCGGGATTTCAGCGCCCGAGCATCTTTACCCAGCGCGACGGTGGCATGCCGAAAGTGCTGCGGAACTGGCGGGTCATGTGGCTCTGGTCGGTGAAGCCGGCGGTCAGTGCCGCATCTACCAATGACTGGCCCTGGCCCAGCAGGCTGCGCACCAGGTCCAGGCGGCGCATGGTCAGGTAGCGATAGGGGCTGGTGCCGAACAACAAACGAAAATCCCGCGACAACGCCCAGCGGTCGCGGTTGGCGTATTCCGCCATTTCATCGAGGGTAATCGGCCGGCCCAGGGCACTGTGGATAAATTCCCGTGCGCGCTCGGCGGCCCGGTAGTCGAAGGTCTTGCGATTGACCGTGATGCCCGACGCGTTATTCAGCGCCTGGGCCAGGTCAAACATCGCGTCCTGTTCCTGCAGCGGGTCAATCGGGCAATCCAGGCTTTGCAGCAACACTTCACTGGCGCGGTACAGCCACGGGTCGCTGGACAATCCGCCGGGGATGAACGGTAACGGCTTGCCGCCGAGCACCTGCTGGATCAGCGCCGGCTCCACGTAAATCATCCGGTATTTGAAACCTTCCTCGCTGCCGGCCCAGCCGTCATGCACTTCATCGGGATGGATCACCATGGTCCGCCCCGGCAGGCTGTGTGTCATGCCGCCGCGATAGTGAAAGCTCTGCACACCGAACAAGGTGCGGCCGATGGCGTAAGTGTCGTGGCGATGAGGGTCGAAGCCAAACCCGGCAAAATACGCCTCGATGCGCTCCAGGCCACTGGCGTGGGGCGCGCGGTGCAGCCAGTCGAGAGAGGGTTTGATCATGGTGTCAGTCGCAGGTCGGGACGCAAATACGTTACCCCAGTGTGACCGGGCTGTCTGCTGCGGTCTTGAACGATTGTGCCACTGCTGAAATTTCGGGGGCAGTACCGGCTTTGCGTTAAGGTATCGCTAATCATTAAAAAATGATTGTTTTACGATAATTAATCGTTTATTTTTCCGCCTCAAATTTCTCAGAGGCTTATCCATGAATTCCCAACGTCTTGCCCAGCTCAGCCAGCGCATGGCATTGCTTACCCTGTTGTTGATCGTCGCCATACTGCTGCTCAATACCGCTGCGTGGCTTTACCCGGTGCAAAGCGCTTCGTTCGGGTTTGGTTTCGCCCTGAGTGGTCAACAGATCGAGGGACGGGCGGAGATCGTTGCGACGTTCCCTTGGTGGCAGACACTGGGCGGCGTCCTGCTCTCCAGCATTCCCTTGATGGCGCTGGTGTCCGGTTTGAATCATTTGCGCCAGCTGTTCCAGAACTATGCTCGTGGGGAGTATTTTTCCAGCGCCGCCGCGCAGCACTTGGGTAAAGTAGGCCGGGCCGTGGCACTGTGGGTGTTGCTGGATTTTCTGTGTGAGCCCTTGCTCAGTGTCTGGGTCACGATGAACGAGCCGGTTGGCCAGCGGCTGCTCACCTTGAGTTTTACCCCGCCCAGCATCGTGGCGCTGTTTCTCGCCGGCTGCATCTCGGTGATCGCGCGTATCCTGTGGCAGGCCAGTGAAGTGGATTCTGAAAACCGCACGTTTGTTTGAGAACAGCATGTCTATTGTGATTGAGTTGGACGTTATGCTCGCCCGGCGCAAGGTCAAGTCCAAGGACCTGGCCGCCGCCATTGGTATCACCGAACAAAACCTGTCATTGCTCAAGCAAGGCAAGGTCAAGGGCATACGGCTGGCGACCTTGGATGCAATCTGCAAGTATCTGGAGTGTCAGCCGGGCGACCTGCTGGTGCATGAACCCGAACCTGAGCTGTAAACGGCAAGGATCTTTAATTCCCTGAAGGATGGATCAACCGATGCTTTTCCCAAGCCTGCCGTACGCCGCGCCTCTTCTGTCGCTGGCCTTGCTCTGGACCGTCGCGGTCGTGACGCCAGGCCCGAACTTTTTCAATACCGCGCAGTTGGCTGCCAGTTGCTCACGTCGCCATGGCGTAGTGGCGTCCGCTGGCGTGGCCACTGGCACCGTGATGTGGGGCCTGGCCGGCGGCTTGGGGATCAAGTCATTGTTTACCGCAGCGCCGATGTTGTACCTCGCGTTCAAGATCATCGGCGGCTGCTACCTGATTTACCTGGGGTTGAAACTGTTCCGGCGCTCGGCACCGGCCATGGCCCAGAACCTGTTGCCCGACGAACCTCGGCGTTCGTTGTTTTCCGCCTGGCGCCTGGGTTTATTGGGCAACCTGTCCAACCCCAAGGCGGCGCTGTTTGTCGCGACGATCTTTGCGTCCACCATGCCCCCATCACCGTCGCCGATGCTGCTGACCCTGGCCGTGATCACCATGGCGACGCTGTCATTCAGCTGGTACACCTGCGTGGCACTGGTGTTTTCCAGTGAACGGATGGCCAACGCCTACAGCCGCTCGCGCAAGTGGCTGGACCGGTTTGCCGGTGGTTGTTATGTGCTGTTCGGCGCCACGCTGGTAGCGAATCGCTGACGGCTCATGGTAAGAAGCCTTACTTTCAAACGTGAGGCCGATCATGAGCAAGCTGCGGGTAGGGATTATTTTTGGTGGCCGTTCGGCCGAGCATGAAGTGTCGCTGCAGTCGGCGCGCAACATCGTCGATGCACTGGACCGTTCGCGCTTCGAGCCGATCCTGATCGGCATCGACAAGGCCGGCCACTGGCACCTCAACGACACCTCGGGCTTCCTGCTCAACGAAGAAAACCCGGCGCTGATCGCCCTCAATCAATCCAATCGTGAACTGGCGGTCGTGCCGGGCAAGGCCAGCCAGCAACTGGTGGAAACCGCCAGCCAGGCCTCGCTGGAACACGTCGATGTGATCTTCCCGATCGTCCACGGCACCCTCGGCGAAGACGGCTGCCTGCAAGGCCTGCTGCGCATGGCGGACCTGCCGTTTGTCGGCTCCGATGTGCTGGGTTCGGCGGTGTGCATGGACAAGGACATCAGCAAACGCCTGCTACGCGATGCCGGGATTGCCGTGACGCCGTTCATTACCCTCAACCGCAGGAATGCGGCGCGTACCACCTTCGAACACGCCCAACAGAAACTCGGATTGCCGATGTTCGTGAAACCGGCGAACCAGGGTTCGTCCGTGGGGGTGAGCAAGGTGGGCAGCGAGGCTGAATATCACGCTGCTGTAGAGCTGGCACTTGGGTTTGATGAGAAGGTGCTGGTGGAGTCGGCGGTAAAAGGCCGGGAAATTGAATGTGCCGTGTTGGGTAACGAGAACCCCATCGCCAGCGGCTGTGGCGAGATCGTGGTGCGCGACGGGTTCTATTCCTACGACAGCAAATACATCGATGACCAGGCAGCCCAAGTGGTGGTGCCGGCGGACATCAGTGTTGAAGCCAGCGAGCGCATTCGTGCGTTGGCCATCGAAGCGTTTGAAACCCTGGGCTGTGCCGGGCTGGCGCGGGTGGATGTGTTTCTGACGGATGAGGGTGAGGTGCTGATCAACGAGATCAACTCGTTGCCTGGGTTCACCCGCATCAGCATGTACCCGAAGTTGTGGCAGGCGGCAGGCATGAGCTACAGCGAGCTGGTGAGCCGCTTGATCGAGCTGGCGCTGGAGCGGCATGCGGGGCGCAAGGGGTTGAAGATTAGCCGGTAGACCAGTAACGCCATCAGGCGTTACTGAGGACTTCTCGAAAAACGTCTGGCCTGATGGCTGCTATGTGCAGCAAGGAACGTGCTGCGCCGGAAGGAGAACGGCGCCCTTGCTCCCATTCTTGAAGCGTTCGTACAGAGACCCCCAGCAGTTCGGCAAACTTGGGCTGTGACAACCCGGTCTTGCTGCGCGCCTCAGCCGCTTGGGTAATTTCGACGTGATGGACGTGACCATGACGCGCTTCCTTGACGTCGATAACGGCAGCCAGCAATTCCTCGCCGATGTTGCGCTTGGCGTCACGTTCCTTCAGCTGTTTCTCAGTGAGTGGCATGGTTCATCTCCTTGGCGATTTTGTAGAGGACATGCGCGGGAATATTCTCGGTGGCACCTTTGCCATAAATCAGCAAGGCAACTAGTGCGCCGCACGCCAATTGCGTTGTGTAAATGATCCGTACTGAGCTGCTCTTGCCCCGGCCTTCCAAGCTCCAGCGTACTTTTCGGCAACCACCAGAACCTGGAATGACAGTACCTGAATCGGGGTGGTTGGCTAGAAAAGCCATAAAAATACCCCGTTCTTCTTCGGTCCAGTAATCGGGCCATAGCTTGCTGAATAATGGTGACTCGATGATCGTTAACACGCAAAAATTCTACGTCTTTGACGTAGCCTCTGGCAAGAAGGGGCGGGGCCAGAAAATGTCAGCGGATGGAGAGGGATTCAAGAAACGTTGTTTCGCAAAAAATGACAGCCCACAGATTTTCTAAGGCTAATCGCTAAGAGAGCTGTGGGCGTCGTCCCATTACACTGCGCGAGCAACCCACGAGTACAACAACGTCTTCCTCTCCGTACTGTCATGGGTCCTTCTGCGATAACTCGCAAACGCCGGCGAGGTGCAATACGTACACACTTCGCTTACCTCAACCTGCTCACGTTTTATCCCTGCCGCCTCCAGCAAGATCAGCGCATAGCGGCTCAAATCAAACCACGCACTCAAGGCCTGCCTGGGTTCTGGCGGCTGAATCTCCGGTGCCAACAAAGGCCCCGGCTGCTCGAACGTCCACGGCGCATTTCCATCCCGCCACAAATGCCCCTGACTCGCCTGCAACTGCGCCACAAACTCGCCACTCACCTCATAACAACAAGGCTTGATCGAAGGCCCAATCGCAATCCGCAACTGATCCAGCGCCACACCCTCGGCGGTAAACCGTTGCATGGCATTGGCGATGATCCCGCCTTGCAGTCCCTTCCAGCCGCCATGAATCGCCGCGACAAAGTCCCCGTCCTCCGAGGCCATCAGCAGCGGCAGGCAGTCGGCGGTAATCACCGCAATCGGCTGCAGATCCCGGCTGAAAACCCCATCGGCTTCAACCGTATTGGCGGCGAGCTCCGGGCGCCATTCAATGGTCGTGGCGCTGTGCACCTGCTTGCAGATGAACACCTCGTCAGGCCGCAACGGATCGTCAATCGAACAAAATCCATGATCGACGCCCATCAGGGCGCCGAGGTTATTTGCCTTGTGCACGCGCAGCTCTCCAATGAGTCAACTTAATCCCCCAGTGCTTCGCCTTCACGGCGTGGATCAGCCCCGCCGATCAACGACGCTTTGCCCTGCGCATCGCGCACCCGGACGATCGCCTGGGCGCCGCTGGTCATGTCGATTTCGCTCAGGGCGTGGCCCTTGTCCTTCAGCGCCTGTTTCAACGGTGCGCTGAACAACCCGGCTTCCAGCTCGGTCGCGCCGTTGCGGCTGCCAAAGTTGGGCAGGCCGACGGCCGCTTGCGGGTCGAGGTTCCAGTCGAGCATGGCCACCAGGGATTTGCTCACATATTCGATGATCTGCGAACCGCCCGGCGAGCCAACGGTGGCCACCAGCTCGCCGCTCTGACGATCAAACACCAGGGTCGGCGCCATGGACGAACGCGGGCGCTTGCCCGGCTCGATCCGGTTGGCCACCGGCTGGCCGTTCTCTTCGGGGATGAAGGAGAAGTCGGTCATCTGGTTATTCAGCAAAAAGCCCTGGACCATCACATGAGAACCGAACGCCGCTTCCACCGTAGTGGTCATCGACACCGCGCCACCCAGGTCATCCACTGCCACCACTTGCGAGGTGGAAATGCGCAGCGGCGAGCGATCCGGCGCATAGGCCACTTCAATCCCGGCCGGCTTGCCCGGCTTGGCGACGCCCATGCTGCGCTCACCAATCAACGCAGCGCGGCTGGCCAGGTAATTCGGAGCGATCAGTCCGGCAACTGGCACCGGCACGTAGTCCGAATCGGCCACGTACTGGGCGCGGTCGGCGTAGGCCAGGCGGTCGGCCTCGGCGATCAGGTGCACCGCTTCGGGCACCGGCTCCAGGCCTGC
>NZ_JACARK010000397.1:0-6361 GCF_013386655.1 Pseudomonas sp. K5002
CCCTCGCCACATTGGGCTGCCTCACTAAATTGGGCTGTTTGTTGTCAGAGAGAATGCTTCAAGATGGTGCGTTTTTTGTGTCGTTTACCCCTGCCGCGGCGGGCGGAATGTGCTGTTAAAACGCGGGTCACAGCGGAAACGGCTGCGGCACCCGCTGAATCGGCTTGTTGACCGGGTTTTTCCGGCCTGTCTTTCACGCAAAGCGGCAGGCCAGAGCGGTCTCAGGCGCGCTTTTTCTGCTGTGCCACCGGTGCTTGGGCCAGGCGGGCAAACAGGTCCTTGGGGTCGGCAAGGTCCGGCACCAGTTCCAGTTCGCTGCCCACGTCCAGCGCCGTGGCCACGTCCAGTACGTAACGCAGGGCGGAGTAGTCTTCGATGGCAAAACCTACCGAGTCGAACAGGGTGACCTGGCGCGCGTTTTCGCGGCCTGGCGCCTGGCCGTTGATCACTTGCCACAGCTCGGTGACTGGCGAATCCTCCGGCATGTGCTGGATCTCGCCTTCGATGCGGCTTTGTGGCTCGTACTCGACAATCACGCGGGCCCGTTCGACGATTCGTCGGTCCAGTTCGGTCTTGCCGGGGCAGTCGCCACCGACGGCATTCAGGTGCATGCCCGGTTCGATCATCTCGTCCGTGAGGATGGTGGCGTAGGCCTTGTCGGCGGTGACGGTGGTGACGATGTCGGCGCCTTTCACGGCTTCGGCAACGCTGCCTGCCAGGATCACCTTGATCGCCGGGAAGGCTTTGAGGTTGGCGGCCAGTTTGGCGGTGGCCTTGGCGTCGATGTCGAACAGGCGGATTTCAGTGATGCCCAGCATCGCGTGGAAGGCCAGGGCCTGGAACTCACTCTGGGAGCCGTTGCCGATCAGCGCCATGCTGCGGCTGTTGTCCCGGGCCAGGTAGCGCGCCACCAGGGCCGAGGTGGCGGCCGTGCGGATCGCGGTGGTCAGGGTCATTTCCGCCAGCAGCACCGGTTTGCCGGTGTCCACATCACCCAGGGCGCCGAAGGCCATGACGGTGAGCATGCCGCTCTGGGTGTTTTTCGGGTGGCCGTTCACGTATTTGAAGGCGTACAGCGACGCGTCGGACACCGGCATCAGCTCGATCACGCCCTCGGGCGAGTGGTTGGCCAGGCGCGCGCATTTTTCAAAGTCCTGCCAGCGCAGGTAGTCGGCGCGGATGTACTCGGCCATCTCGGTAATGCAGGTTTGCAGGCCTTTTTGCGAAACCAGGTAGCTCAAGTCGTTGACGTCGATATAGCGGGTCATGGGAAGACTCCTTATTGAAATGAGGGGCGGGTGGGCAGATGCACTTCCGCCAACATGCAGCGGGCACTGCCGCCGCCGATGCGTTCGATGTTGTCGATGTTCACCACCACCGGCCGGGTGTGACGCTCCACATGCTGACGCTGGGCGGGCTTGAGCGAGCCCCAGGCGCTGGCCGACATCACCAGCAGCGGCTGGCCGTCGCGGTCGTGGACTTCCAGCATGTTGCCGGCGAAGGCTTCCAACTGATCGAAGTCCAGGGCGACGATGTCTTTGCCGGTATCGCGCAGGGAGCGTTCAAGGGCCTGGCGCTCGTGGTCATCGGGCAGGGCTTGCAGGCACACCACGGAGAGGTCGCGGCCGACACTCATCATTACGTTGCTGTGGTAGATCGGCGCGTGGTGGCGGTCGACGGCGTGGAATACGCAGACCTGGTAGTCAAGGCGTTCGGCGAACTGGCGGAGGGCATCCTGATGGGTACGCCCGGAATGGCAGGCGTAGCTGATGCGGTGCTGGCGGTCGAGGACCATGCTGCCGGTGCCTTCGAGGAACATGTTCTGTTGTTCGAGGTGGCTGAAGTCGATGGTGTTGTGGATCGCGAAGCGTTGCTCCAGCACTTGCAGCACGCCTTTGTCGCGTTCCAGTCGTCGGTTCCGGCCTTCCATCGGGTACAGCACCAGGCTGCCGTCGGCGTGGCTGCTCCACCAGTTGTTGGGGAAGATCGAATCCGGGGTATGGGGAGCGGGGGTGTCTTGTACCACCAGCACTTCCACGCCGTGGTGGCGCAGGGTGTCGACGTAGCCGTCGAACTCTTCCAGCGCTTTCTGCTGTGCCGCCAACGGGTCGAGAGGCGCACGCTGGAAGCGGTTGTTGATCGCGGTGTCCGGGTTGAAGGCGAAGTGCGCCGGGCGGATCATCAGGACAGTGTTGGTGGTTTGCATGGGGGCACGGGTCCATGGGGTGGGCAGTGAGGCTATTTTGTGCGGTGTGAAGGAAGAATCCCGGCTGAACTGAGGGGGTGGCTCAGCCGGGAAAGCTGAAAAGTGGGGTGGGGCAGCCGAATCGGCTGTGGAGGTGAGTGGAGATCAAAATGTGGGAGNNCCCGCTCCCACATTGGTATTGTGTTGCCTGAGGTTTTTTGTCTGGATGGAGAAACCATGCCCACTGAAGTTCGTCTCGCCCAAACTACCGATGCCGAGGGCATCAGCCAGGTCATCCTGGCGGCCCTGCATGACAGCAACGCCCGGGATTATCCGGCGGATGTGATTGCGCGGGTGGCGAGCAACTTTACTCCCGAGGCTGTCGTGGCGTTGCTCGCGCGTCGAACGGTGCTGGTGGCCATTCAGGATGAGGTGATCGTTGCCACGGCGGCACTTGACGCCAATGTGGTGCGCTCGGTCTTCGTCAATCCGGCGCTGCAAGGGCAGGGCATCGGGCGCTTGCTGATGATTGAAATCGAGCTGCGTGCCCGGGAAGCCGGGGTGACCTTGTTGCATGTGCCGTCTTCGCTGACGGCCGAGCCGTTCTACACCAAGCTGGGTTTCCACACGGTGCGCGATGTCTACCATGGCAATGAACGCACGCTGGTGATGGAGAAGGCGTTGTCATCCCGCCATCCCATCGGCGTCTATCGCGATCGGGCCCATCGGGCGCAGGTGGTGGCGTTGTGGCAGGCGGCGTTTGGTTATGACGCGGCGCATAACCTGCCGAGCCTGGCGATCGACAAGAAGCTGGCGGTCAACGATGGGTTGTTCTTCGTGGCCACCGACAAGAAGGCGGTGATCGGCACTATCCTCGCCGGCTACGACGGGCATCGTGGCTGGTTGTATTCAGTGGCGGTGCACAACGACTATCGCCGCCAGGGCCTGGGCGCCTCGTTGGTGCGGCATGCGGAGCAGGCGTTGACGGCGCTGGGTTGCATGAAGATCAACCTGCAGATCACCAGTGGCAATGACGCGGTGATGGGGTTTTATGAGGCGCTGGGTTATGGCGCGGAGCCGCGGATCAGCATGGGCAAGAAGATCCTGGAAAACATCCCGATGGATAAGGCCTGAACGTCGGTTTTCCAAACACTGAAATCAAAATGTGGGAGCGGNNAAGCCCGCTCCCACAGTTTGGTTTTGCAGTGTTGCTTAGACCTTGACGATCCAGCCCTCAGGCGCTTCGACGTCGCCGGACTGTACGCCAGTCAGCTCTTTGTAGAGCTTCTGGGTGACCGGACCGACTTCTTTTTCGCTGTAGAACACGTGCAGCTTGTCTTTGTACTCGATGCCGCCGATCGGGGTGATCACGGCGGCGGTGCCGCAGGCGCCGGCTTCCTTGAAGTCCGACAGCTTGTCGATCAGCACGTCGCCTTCAACCACTTCCAGGCCCAGGCGCGATTTTGCCAGCTCGATCAGCGACAGGCGGGTGATGCCTGGCAACACCGACGGCGAGTTCGGGGTGACGAACTTGTTGTCGTGGGTGATCCCGAAGAAGTTGGCCGAGCCGACTTCTTCGATCTTCGAGTGGGTGGCCGGGTCGAGGTAGATGCAGTCGGCGAAGTTGGCTTTTTTCGCCAGGGAACCGGGCATCAGGCTGGCGGCGTAGTTGCCACCGACCTTGGCTGCGCCGGTGCCGTTGGGAGCCGCACGGTCGTAGCCGGAGATCAGGAAGTTGTGCGGGGTCAGGCCGCCCTTGAAGTAGGCGCCGACCGGGATGCAGAAGATCGAGAAGATGAATTCCGGCGCGGTGCGCACGCCGATGTTGTCACCGGTGCCGATCACGAACGGGCGCAGGTACAGCGCGCCGCCGGTGCCGTACGGCGGGATGAACCGCTCGTTGGCGCGGACCACTTCCTTGCAGGCTTCGATGAAGGCGTCGGTCGGCACTTGTGGCATCAGCAGGCGGCCACAGCTGCGCTGCATGCGCGCGGCATTCTGGTCGGGGCGGAACAGGTTGATCGAACCGTCCTTGCAGCGGTAGGCCTTGAGGCCTTCAAAGCATTGCTGGCCGTAGTGCAGGGCGGTGGAGCCCTCGCTGATGTGCAGCACGTTGTCGTCGGTCAGGGTGCCTTTTTGCCACTCGCCGTCTTTCCAGGTCTGGAGGAAACGCTTGTCGGTCTTGATGTAGTCAAAACCCAGCTTGTCCCAATTGATGCTTTCGTTACCCATGACACCCTCTATCTTTTGTCAACCGCCTGGTCGAAGGCAGGCTTATGGTTTATTTCTGGATGGGCGCAACAATACTTCATTCTTGGCTTGTGTGGGAGCGGGCTTGCTCGCGAATGCGGCGTGTCATTCGATGCATTCGGTGCTGATCCACCGCTTTCGCGAGCAAGCCCGCTCCCACATATGAACTTCGCCATTTTATAGGTGCAATGCATGCCCCAGGGCCCGCAGGGCTGCTTCCTGTACCGCTTCGCCGAGGGTCGGGTGGGCGTGGATGGTGCCCGCCACGTCTTCCAGGCGTGAACCCATTTCCAGGCTCAGGCCGAAGGCCGTGGACAGTTCCGAGACGCCAACGCCTACCGCCTGCCAGCCGACGATCAGGTGATTGTCGCGGCGCGCCACTACCCGCACGAAGCCGGTTTTCGACTCCAGGGTCATGGCCCGGCCATTGGCGGCGAACGGGAAGCTCGACACGATGCAGTCCAGCCCGGCCGCCCTGGCTTCGTCCGGGGTCTTGCCGACCACTACCAGTTCCGGGTCGGTGAAGCACACCGCCGGGATCGCGGCCGGGTTGAATTCGCGGGATTTACCGCTGATCAGTTCGGCGACCATTTCGCCCTGGGCCATGGCCCGGTGGGCGAGCATCGGTTCACCGCTGAGGTCGCCGATGGCCCACACATTGCGCATGCTGGTCTGGCAGCGGCTGTCGATCTTGATCGCCGAACCGTTCATGTCCAGGTTCAAGGCTTCGAGGTTCCAGCCCTGGGTGTTGGGTTTGCGACCAACGGCAACCAACACCTGGTCGGTTTCCAGCGACAGCGTCTCGCCGCTGGGGTCGCGCACTTGCAGGGTGTTGTGCTCAAAACCGGTGACGCTGTGTTTGAGGAACACCTTCACCCCCAGTTGCTTCAGGGATTCGGCCACCGGTTGGGTCAGTTCGGCGTCGTAGGCCGGCAAAATCCGGTCCTGGGCCTCAACCACGCTGACCTCGGCACCGAGCTTGCGATAGGCAGTCCCCAATTCCAGGCCAATGTAGCCGCCGCCCACCACGATCAAGCGTTTCGGGATGCGTTTCGGCGCCAGGGCTTCGGTGGAGGAGATGATCGGCCCGCCAATCGGCAGCATCGGCAGGTTGACACTTTTCGAGCCGGTGGCCAGCAACAGGTGTTCACACTGGATGCGCTGGTTGCCGACATCGACGGTCTTGCCGTCCACGACCTTGGCCCAGCCCTGAATGACCTGGACCTTGTGTTTTTTCAGCAGCGCGGCTACGCCGGTGGTCAGGCGGTCGACGATGCCGTCTTTCCATTCAACGCTTTTGCCGATGTCCAGGGTCGGCACATCGACTTCGATACCCAACGGCGAACCCTGGCTGTGGTGCACGGTTTGCTGGAACTGTTCGGCGACATGGATCAGCGCCTTGGACGGAATGCAGCCGATGTTCAGGCAGGTGCCGCCCAGCGATTGGCCTTCCACCAGGATGGTCGGGATGCCCAGCTGGCCGGCGCGAATCGCTGCCACGTAACCGCCAGGCCCGCCGCCGATGATCAGCAGCGTGGTGTGCAATGTTTGAGACATGGGTTACTCCAGGAACAGGCTGGCGGGTTGTTCGAGCAGGCCACGGATGGCCTGGATGAATTGCGCCGCGTCCATGCCATCGACCACCCGGTGATCGAAGGAGCTGGAGAGGTTCATCATCTTGCGGATCACGATCTGGCCCTTGATCACCATCGGCCGCTCGACAATGCGGTTGACCCCGACGATGGCCACTTCCGGCAGGTTCAGCACCGGGGTGCTGACAATCCCGCCCAACGCACCGAGGCTGGTCAGGGTGATGCTCGAGCCCGACAGCTCATCGCGACTGGCCTTGCCATTGCGCGCCGCATTCGCCAAGCGATTGATTTCTTGCGCCGTGCCCCACAGGTCGCGGGCTTCGGCGTGACGCAC
>NZ_JACARK010000398.1:0-1617 GCF_013386655.1 Pseudomonas sp. K5002
GGGCACATCACCGCGCCGGGCGTCGCGGAACTGTGGGCGGGCAACGCCGACGGCCTGGCCCAGCGCGCCGAACTGCATTTCGAATAAACCTCCAAGAACAACAGGCGGAGAGCCGTTAATGAACCCGAATGACAACGAAGAACTGAATGCCATCCGCGAAGGCGTGCGCGCACTCTGCGCCGAATTCGACGCTGCCTACTGGCGCAAGGTCGATGAAGAAAAGGGCTTCCCGCAAGCCTTCGTCAAGGCCCTGACCGACGCCGGCTGGCTGTCGGCAATGATCCCGGAAGCCTACGGCGGCTCCGGCCTGGGGCTGGCGGAAGCCTCGGTGATACTGGAGGAAGTGAACCGCTGCGGCGGCAACTCCGGCACCGTCCACGGCCAGATGTACAACATGTTCACCTTGCTGCGTCACGGCAGCGAAGCACAGAAAAGCTTCTACCTGCCCAAGCTCGCCAGCGGCGAATTGCGCCTGCAGTCGATGGCCGTGACCGAGCCCACCACCGGCACCGACACCACCAAAATCAAGACCACCGCAGTCAAGCGCGGCGACAAGTACGTGATCAATGGCCAGAAAGTCTGGATCTCGCGGGTGCAGCATTCCGACCTGATGATCCTGCTGGCCCGCACCACGCCGTTGGCCGAGGTGAAGAAAAAATCCGAAGGCATGTCGATCTTCCTGGTGGACTTGCGGGAAGCCATCGGCAACGGCCTGACCGTGCAGCCCATCGCCAACATGGTCAACCACGAGACCAACGAACTGTTCTTCGACAACCTGGAATTGCCGCTGGACAGCCTGATTGGCGAGGAGGGCAAGGGCTTCCGCTACATCCTCGACGGCTTGAATGCCGAGCGGACGCTGATTGCCGCCGAGTGCATCGGCGATGGCCGCTGGTTTATCGAGAAAGCCAGCGCCTATGCCCGCGACCGCGTGGTATTTGGTCGGCCCATCGGACAGAACCAGGGCGTGCAGTTCCCGATTGCCGAAGCCCATATCGAGATCGAAGCGGCCGACTTGATGCGCTGGCGTGCCTGTGAGGAATACGACAGCGGCGCCAATGCCGGGGCCAGCGCGAACATGGCCAAGTACCTCGCGGCCAAGGCTTCCTGGGAGGCGGCCAACGCCTGCCTGCAAACCCACGGCGGCTTCGGGTTTGCCTGCGAATACGACGTGGAGCGCAAGTTCCGCGAAACCCGCCTGTACCAGGTTGCGCCGATCTCCACCAACCTGATCCTGTCCTACGTGGCCGAGCATCTGCTCGAACTGCCACGCAGCTTCTGAGGGCCCGACCATGAGCCATACCCAAGCGCTGTGTCGGTTCCTCGCCGAGTTGAATTACGCACAATTGCCGGATGCCGTACTCGCCCGCACCGAAGACCTGTTCCTCGACTGGCTCGCCTCGGCGCTGGCCAGCAAGGGCGCGCATCCGATCCCGCTGTTCGAACGTTATGCCCGCAGGATGGGCCCGGCTGATGGCCCGGCGCAGATCATCGTCAACGGCGGCAGCAGCAGTGCCTATTTCGCCGCGCTGGTGAATGGCGCGTCGTCGCACCTGGTGGAGCAGGATGACCTGCACAACAGCTCGGTATTGCACCCGGCGACCGTGGTGTTTCCGG
>NZ_JACARK010000399.1:0-9735 GCF_013386655.1 Pseudomonas sp. K5002
GGCCGGGTCAGCGGCGAGCAGGGCGGGCGCGAGCTGCCTTCACGGGAAGCCGTGGCGCAGATTCTCGAGGCGTTGTGTGGTGCGCTGTTCCCCATGCGTCTGGGGCCGGTGGACCTGCGTGAAGAAAGTGAAGACTTCTACGTCGGCCATACCCTGGATGTGGCGCTGAATGCATTGCTCGCCCAGGCGCGCCTGGAGCTGCGATATGCCGCGCGGCAAGGTGGCCAGGATGACAGTGAAGTCGACGCCCATGCCATCCACCTGATCCAGGATTTCGCCCTGGCGTTGCCAGGCTTGCGCAGCCTGTTGGACACCGACGTGCTCGCCGCCTACCACGGCGACCCAGCGGCGCGCAGCGTGGATGAAGTGCTGTTGTGCTACCCGGGGATTTTGGCGGTGATTCACCATCGCCTGGCGCACCACTTGTATCGGGCAGGCTTGCCGTTGCTGGCGCGCATCAGCGCGGAAATCGCGCATTCGGCGACCGGGATTGATATTCACCCGGGCGCGCAGATCGGCCCGAGCTTCTTTATCGACCACGGGACGGGTGTGGTGATTGGCGAGACGGCGATCATCGGCGAGCGGGTACGGATCTACCAGGCCGTGACATTGGGCGCCAAGCGTTTCCCGGCGGATGAGGATGGGCAATTGCAGAAAGGCCATCCGCGGCATCCGATTGTCGAGGATGACGTGGTGATCTACGCCGGGGCGACGATCCTGGGGCGGATTACCATCGGCAAGGGCTCGACCATTGGCGGCAATGTGTGGCTGACGCGCAGTGTGCCGGCGGGGGCGAACCTGACCCAGGCGAATCTGCAGCATGATGATGGGACGCAGAAATAGAGCAGCGCCCTCTCTAACGATCACACAGATCCAATGTGGGAGCGGGCTTGCTCGCGAATGCGGTGTATCAGTCGCCAGAAGTGTTGGCTGACACGCCGCATTCGCGAGCAAGCCCGCTCCCACATTTTGTCTGCATTCCAAATTTGAGCCGCACTACTCAAATTCGAGCCGTATTTCACTCAGCAATCGCTGAACGTTTCGTCATCCCCATACGTCATACCTTTCCTTGAGCTAGTGTAGGAAACACCTACCACTCAGCCCTGCGATTAGTCCTCAAACCCCTATCCATGTTTAACTTGACTGTTCGTTCAAGTTAAATCGGTGGTTCGCTGCCCGCTCACAACAGGAGGCTTACCTTTGCTGAGTCCGTTTTTTACAGCCACATCCCATACCCTTGAGGTGCGCCCTACATGAGTGCATCGTCCACACCTTCCAGCGGTCTGGTCCGCATGAACCCGCCGGTGTTTTACTTCGCCGCGAGCTTCATCCTGCTGTTCGGCCTGACCGTCATCGCGATTCCCGAACAAGCCGGCGCATGGCTGCTGGCCGCACAAAACTGGGCGGCCAACACGGTCGGCTGGTACTACATGCTGGCGATGACCCTGTATCTGGTCTTCGTGGTGGTCACCGCGTTATCGGGCTACGGCAAGATCAAACTCGGTGCCGACCACGACGAGCCCGAATTCAGTTACCTGTCCTGGGCCGGCATGCTGTTCGCCGCCGGGATCAGCATCACGCTGTTTTTCTTCTGCGTGTCCGAACCCCTGACTCACCTGGTGCAACCGCCCCAGGGCGAGGCCCTGAACGGTGACGCGGCGCGCCAGGCCATGCAGATCCTGTTTCTGCACTGGGGCCTGCATGGCTGGGGCGTGTTCGCCTTCGTCGGCATGGCCCTGGCGTACTTCGCCTACCGGCATAACCTGCCGCTGGCGTTGCGCTCGGCGCTGTACCCGCTGATCGGCAAGCGCATCAACGGCCCCATCGGTTATGCGGTGGACGGCTTCGGCATCATCGCCACGGTGTTCGGCCTCGGCGCCGACATGGGCTTTGGCGTGTTGCACCTCAACTCCGGGCTCGATTACCTGTTCGGCGTGGCCCACACCCAGTGGATCCAGGTCGGCCTCATCACCTTGATGATGGGCGCGGCGATCCTGGTGGCGGTCTCCGGTGTCGATAAAGGCGTGCGGGTGATGTCCGACATCAACATGCTGCTGGCCTGTGCGCTGCTGCTGTTCGTGTTGTTCGCCGGCCCTACCCAGCACTTGCTCAACACCCTGATCCAGAACATCGGCGACTACCTCGGCGCCTTGCCGACCAAGAGTTTCGACCTCTACGCCTACGACAAACCGAGCGACTGGCTGGGCGGCTGGACCGTGTTCTATTGGGCCTGGTGGATCGCATGGTCGCCGTTCGTGGGCCTGTTTATCGCGCGCATTTCCCGCGGTCGTACCATCCGTGAATTCGTGTTCGGCGTGCTGTTGATCCCGCTGGGCTTCACCCTGGCGTGGATGTCGATCTTCGGCAACAGCGCCATCGACCAGGTGCTCAACCACGGCCTCACGGCGCTGGGACAGTCGGCCATTGATGACCCGTCGATGAGCCTCTACCTGCTGCTGGAAACCTACCCGTGGAGCAAGACGGTGATCGCGGTCACGGTGTTTATCAGCTTCGTGTTCTTCGTCACCTCGGCCGACTCCGGCACGGTGGTGCTCTCGACCTTGTCGGCCAAAGGCGGCAACGCCGATGAAGACGGGCCGAAGTGGCTGCGGGTGTTCTGGGGCGCGATGACCGCGTTGGTGACCAGCGCGCTGCTGTTTGCCGGCAGCATCGACTCGCTCAAGTCGGCCGTGGTCCTGACCTCGCTGCCGTTCTCGATGATCCTGCTGCTGATGATGTGGGGGCTGCACAAGGCGTTCTACCTTGAGTCGCAGAAGCAGATTGCGCAGATGCATTCCCTCGCGCCGGTATCGGGCTCACGCAAGGGCACGGGCGGTTGGCGCCAGCGCCTGAGCCAGGCGGTGCATTTCCCGTCACGGGATGAGGTGTACCGTTTCCTCGAGACCACAGTGCGCCCGGCCATCGAAGAAGTGACGGCGGTGTTTGTCGAAAAAGGCCTCAACGTGGTCACCCAGCCTGACCCGGCCAATGACAGCGTCAGCCTGGAGATCGGCCACGGCGAGCAGCACCCGTTTGTGTATCAGGTACAGATGCGCGGCTATTTCACCCCGTCATTCGCACGGGGCGGCATGGGTTCCAAGCAGCTTAACAACCGCCGCTACTACCGGGCGGAAGTGCACTTGAGCGAGGGCAGTCAGGACTACGACTTGGTGGGCTACACCAAGGAGCAGATCATCAACGACATCCTCGACCAGTACGAACGGCACATGCAGTTCCTGCACCTGGTTCGTTAAGGCTCAGGCCCTGATAAACAGGGCCAGTGCCACCAACGGCGCACCGAATACCCCGCTGCCGATCACCAGCTCCGAGACCAGGGGCTGGCCGGCAGTGACCACACCTACCGCGCCGTTCACCACCGACACCACCAGCCAGATCCCGACAAAGCTGTAGGCCAGAATGTGCCGGCTGACGCCCAGCTTTTGGCCGATGAACAGCATCAGCGCGAGGAGGATCAGGCCGGCGGTGATGACGAGGGCGGTGTGCATATCTGAAGTCTCCTGATACCCGCTGATTTTCCGTGAACAGCAAACCTGTGGCGAGGGAGCTTGCTCCCGCTGGGCTGCGCAGCGGCCCCAAAAAAGATGGGAGCGCTGCGCACTCCAGCGGGAGCAAGCTCCCTCGCCACAATATTAGTGCGTCGTAAAGTGAGTGCTGCGTGGCCTTCAGACCAAACCACCATTGGCCCGCAGGATTTGCCCGTTCACCCAACCACCGGCCGGGCTAACCAGGAACGCCACCACGCGGGCGATATCTTCCGGTTGGCCCAGGCGTTCCAGGGGTGCCATCTTGGCCAGGCCCTGGATCTGCTCTTCGCTTTTGCCATGCAGGAACAGTTCGGTCGCCACCGGGCCCGGGGCAACGGCGTTGACGGTGATGCGCCGGCCGCGCATTTCCTTGGCGAACACCTGGGTCAGGGATTCCACCGCCGCCTTGCTGGCGATGTACACCGCATAACCGGGGAAGTTGAGGCCGACGGTGCTGCTGGAGAAATTGACGATGCGCCCGCCGTCGTTCAGGCGGGTGGCGGCTTCACGCAGGGCGTTGAAGGTGCCGCGGGTATGGATGTCGAAGTTCTGGTTGTAGAGCTCATCGCTGTGTTGGGCCAGCGGCAGCACCTTGAGGATCCCGGCGTTGTTGATCAGCACATCAACCTTGCCCAGCTGGGCTTCGGTCTCGTCGAACAGGCGCTTGACGTCGGCGGCGCTGGCCACGTCGCCCTGGATCGCTATGGCTTGGTGGCCGGCCTGGCGCAACTCCACTACCAGCCTTGACGCTTCGGTGGCGCTGTTGGCGTAGTTGATGGCGACGGCATAACCGTCGGCAGCCAGTTGTCTGGCAACCACGGCGCCGATGCCGCGTGAGGCGCCGGTAACGATAGCAACTTGGGTAGTCATGATCTGGTTTCCTTGGGGGAGTGGTTGGGTGTGGAAGCAGATTCACATGTTTACCCAGGCCGATAAATGCGCCAGAGTTGCCTTGACTGTTCAAGAATCGCCAACAATGGAGACGCGCCGTGGACCAGGTCAAAGCGATGAAAGTGTTCGTGAGGATTTACGAACGCAGCAGCTTCACGCTGGCGGCCGATGACCTGAACCTGCCGCGCGCTACCCTGACCCACACCCTCAACCAGTTCGAGGCCTGGCTCGGCACGCGCCTGCTGGAACGCAGCACCCGCCGCGTCCGCCCGACCCTCGATGGCGAGGCCTATTACCTGCGCTGTGTGCAACTGCTGGCGGAGCTGGAAGAGGCGGAACTGGCCTTCCGTTCGGTGGCCCCCAAGGGCCGCCTGCGGGTGGATTTGCACGGCACCCTGGCCAAGTACTTCGTGATCCCGGCGCTGCCGCAATTCATGGCGCGCTACCCGGAAATCGAGCTGTCCATCAGCGAGGCGGACCGCTTCGTCGACCTGATCGCCGAAGGCGTGGATTGTGTGCTGCGGGCGGGCACCCTGGGGGATTCGGCGTTGATCGGTCGCCGGGTTGCGACGCTGCGCCAGGTGACCTGCGCGAGCCCGGCCTACCTGCGCAAATACGGCGAGCCGAAGCGCCTCGCCGACCTGGGCGAGCATCGTGCGGTGAACTATGTTTCACGCACCACCGCGAAGCTGTTCCCCTTCGAATTCATGGTCGACGGCCAGGTGCAGGAAGTGACGATCGAGGGGGCGCTGTCGGTGTTCGGCGCAGAGATTTATGCCGCCAGCGCAGTCGCCGGACTGGGCATTATCCAGTGCCCGCACTACCGCATCGCCGAGCTGATCGACCAGGGCGTGATGCAGGAAATCCTCATTGATACACCACCGCCGCCCATGCCGGTTTCGGTGCTCTACCCGCAAAACCGACACATGTCGCCGAGGGTGCGAGTGTTCGTCGATTGGCTCGCCGAAATCTTCGCCACTGCCCGCTAACCCGCGTCTTTACTGGGTTTCTTAAATTTAATTTCATCCGGGTAAAGGGTGTTTTGACTCCGAACTGTCACATGGCCATCGCCTAATTGTGTGAAGCGTTTGACGCTTTCATTTCAGAACAGTGACGGAGACCGGTACCAATGAAGACGTTATTAAGCCCCATGGTGGGTGCCGCCATGGCGAGCTTTATGCTGTCCGCCCACGCCGATTTTATCGATGACAGCCACGCCGACGTGACCCTGCTCAACCGCTACCTCAACCAGCAGGGGCGGGATGTGGTGAACAGCAATAACAAGGCCCACAGCATCCGTGATTGGGGCCAGGGTTTTGAGTTCAACTTCAAGTCCGGCTACACCGATGGGCCGGTGGGCTTTGGCCTGGACCTGCAGGCGTTCTACGGTTTGAAACTGGACTCCGGCGGCGACCTCAATGACAAGGATCACCAGGGCCGCTACCCCGGCAGCATGTTCCCGCTGGATAACGGCAAGTCGGCCGACCAGTTCGGCGTGCTCAGCCCGACCTTCAAGATGCGCTTCGCCCAGGATGAATTGCGCGTCGGTACGCTGTACGGCAACAACCCGGTGCTGGCCAACACCGACGGCCGCCTGTACCAGCAGACCAACACCGGCGTGCAGTTGGTTTCCAAGGACTTGACCGACTTCACCTTTACCGCCGGTGACATCCTCAAGACCAAGATCCGCAACGAAACCGGCGACCAGGGCATGATCACCGCCGGCGGCACCAAAGAGAGCGATCGCTTCCTCTACGGCGGCGCGGACTACAAAGGTTTGCCGGACACCACCGTCAGCCTGTGGTACTCCAACCTTGAGGATTACTACCAGCAGTTCTTCCTCGGTGCCAAGCGTCATGACGCCTTGCCTGTCGGCGCGATCGACACCGACGTGCGCCTGTACCGCAGCCTGGGTGTGGGTGAAAACGCCGCGGGCGACAAAGACTATTCCGCTGCGGGTCTCTACGGCGATGGCACCTCCAAGGGCCGCATCAACCAGTCCACCGTCAGCCTGTTGGAAAGCTACAGCCTGGACGGCCATACCGTCGGCCTGGGCATCCAGAAAAACAGCGGCGACAGCGACTTCCCGTACCTGGATTCCGGCCTGAACAGCGGTGCCAGCAACCAGGGCCCGGGCTCGGGCGCCGACACCCCGGCACTCACCAACATGCAACTGAACAAATTCCAGCATGCCGGCGAGCGCACCTGGCTGGCGCAGTATAAATATGACTTCGGCAAACTCGGCCTTAACGGCCTGACCTTCGCCACGTCCTACGCACACGGTGATGACATCCGCACCACCCAAGGCACTACGAGCGAATGGGAACGTAACGTCACCGTGGCTTACCAGGTGCCCACCGGCACCCTCAAAGGCCTGGGCGTGACCTGGCGAAATGCCCACGCCAGCCCGGATATCACCGGTGCCACGGTGCAAGATGAAAACCGCTTCTATGTAAGCTACGTCGTTCCACTCTGGTAGGACTTTGCTGTAAAAGGGATAGGCAGACTTAAGCGATTCAGCTGCTTAAAAGGCCCGGGAATATGCTTATTCCCGGGCCTTATTTGCCCCAAGTCCAAGAGAGGATTCGATGACTTACATTGCTGCCGAAAACCGCTATGAATCTATTCCTTACCGCCGCGTAGGTCGCAGCGGACTGGTGCTGCCGGCACTGTCCCTGGGGCTGTGGCACAACTTTGGCGACAGCACCCCGATCGACACCCAGCGCGCCTTGCTGCGCACCGCGTTCGACCTGGGTATCAACCACTTCGACCTGGCCAACAACTACGGCCCTCCATACGGCAGCGCCGAGATCAACTTCGGTCGTTTGCTGCGGGAAGACTTCAAGCATTACCGCGATGAACTGATCATCTCCAGCAAGGCGGGCTGGGACATGTGGCCGGGCCCTTATGGCCAGGGCGGCGGTTCGCGCAAGTACGTGCTGGCGAGCCTCGACCAGAGCCTGCAACGCCTGGGCGTCGATTACGTGGACATCTTCTATTCCCACCGTTTTGATGCCGACACCCCGCTGGAAGAAACCGCCAGCGCACTGGCCACCGCCGTGCAACAGGGCAAGGCGTTGTACATCGGGATCTCGTCCTACTCCGGCGTGAAAACCCGGGAAATTGCGGCGCTGCTCCAGGAGTGGAAAGTCCCGCTGTTGATCCACCAGCCGGCCTACAACCTGCTCAACCGCTGGGTGGAAAAAGACCTGCTGGACGTCACCGAAGAACTCGGTGCCGGGGTGATCGCGTTCACGCCATTGGCCCAGGGCCTGCTGACCGACAAATACCTCAACGGCGTACCGGCGGATGCGCGGGTCAATCGCCCGGGGGGTGGTTCGTTGCAGGCCAAGCACTTGTCCGAGGCCAACATCGCCCACGCCCGCGCGCTGAATGAAATTGCCAAGCGCCGTGGCCAGAGCCTGGCGCAGATGGCGTTGGCGTGGACGTTGCGTGATCCACGGGTCACCAGCGCCCTGATCGGCGCGAGCCGGCCGGAGCAGATCATTGAAAACGTCGGTGCGTTGCAGAACCTGAGCTTCAGCGCGCAGGAACTGGCGGAGATTGATCGGTTTGCCCAGGAAGGCGGGATTAACTTGTGGGAGAAGCCGTCTACGGCTGAATAAGCGGTAGAGCCCGATTCCGGCATCAACCTCTACCCAATGTGGGAGCGGGCTTGCTCGCGAAAGCGGAGTGTCAGTCACTGGATGTGTCGACTGATTCACCGCTTTCGCGAGCAAGCCCGCTCCCACATTTGATTTGTGGTGTGCCTGCTAGAACGGCACATCTCCAAGAATCGTCGCCCGATGCATCACCCGCCGCTGCGGCCGGTAATCATCCACCGCGTAATGCTGGGTCACGCGGTTATCCCAGAACGCCACGTCATTTTCCTGCCAACGCCAGCGAATGGTGAATTCCGGCCGTGTTGCATGGGCAAACAGCAGCTTCAACACCACGTCGCTTTCCGCCGGCTCCAGTTCGTTGATCTTGCTGGTGAACCCCTCGCTGACGAACAGCGACTTACGCCCGCTCACCGGGTGCGTACGAATCACCGGGTGAGACAGCGGCGGGTTCTTGCGCCGGGCTTCTTCCCAGCGCGCCAAATCTTCCGGCGTGTTGCCGTAACGCTCCAGCGGGAAGGAGCGGGTGAAGTCATGGGTTGCCGTCAAACCGTCCAACAGCTTCTTGAACGGCTCGGACAACGCCTCATACGCGGCAATCCCGCTGGCCCACAACGTATCGCCACCAAACTCCGGCAGCAGCTTGGCGCTCAGTACCGCACCGAGGGCCGGGGTGGGCAGGAAGGTCACGTCGGTGTGCCAGATGGCGTTGTCGCGCACGTCGGTCACGGCGGTGTCGAGGATCAGCACTTCAGGCTGCTCCGGCACGTTGGGGTAGATCGGGTGAATGTGCAGGTCGCCGAAATTCGCCGCGAACCGCGCCTGTTGCTGCGGGTTGATTGGCTGGTTACGGAAGAACAGCACCGAATGCTTGAGCAGCGCCTGTTCGATGGCGTCGCGGTCTTCAATCTTCAACGGTTGGGTGATGTCGACGCCACTGATCTGGGCGCCAAGGGCGGTGCTGAGAGGTGTTACGGTCAGGCTGCTCATGGGATTCTCGTCGAAAATTTTTCAGTGTGCCTGGCCATGCCACGGCACCAATTTGCGCTGCAGGGCACGCAAGCCCATTTCCATGGCGAAGGCGATCAGCGCGATCACCAGAATCCCCAGCACCACTACGTCGGTGACCAGGAATTGCGCGGCGGACTGCACCATGAAGCCCAGGCCGCTGGTGGCCGCGATCAATTCTGCGGCTACCAGGGTCGACCAACCCACGCCCAGGCCAATCCGCACGCCGGTGAGGATGTCGGGCAGGGCGCTCGGCAGGATCACATGGCGAATCAGTTGTGCCCGGGTAGCGCCCAACGACTGCGCAGCGCGCAGTTTGGCCGGGTCGACGGTACGTACGCCGGTGGCGGTCGCGATGGCAATCGGCGCGAAAATCGCCAGGTAGATCAGCAGTACTTTGGACAGCTCGCCGATGCCGCACCAGATCACGATCAGCGGCAGGTAGGCCAGTGGTGGAATCGGCCGGTAGAACTCGATCAGCGGGTCGAGAATGCCCCGGGCGATGCGGTTGGAACCGATGGCAATCCCCACCGGCACGGCGGTCAGCACGGCAAAGCCGAGGCCCAGGCCGATGCGCTTGAGGCTCGCGCCCAGGTGCTGCCACAGGGTGGAATCCATGTAGCCGGTGGTCGCCAGCAGCCAGCCTTTTTGCAGCACGGCCGAAGGCGGTG
>NZ_JACARK010000004.1:0-3607 GCF_013386655.1 Pseudomonas sp. K5002
GCCGGCGGGCAAGCTGGCGGTGGGCTCGGCGGCGGACCTGGTGCTGTTTGATCCGGCCAGCTCCACGATTGCCGGGGAACACTGGCTGTCCAAGGGTGAAAACTGCCCATTCATCGGCCATAGCCTGCCGGCGACTGTGCGGTACACCTTGGTGGATGGGCGGATCAGCTACCAGGCTTGAATCCAATCCGGAGTGGGCACAGTAAATGTGGGAGCGGNNTCCCACATTTGGATCTTCACACATCTTATCGGCCGCCGTTGCGCTCGGCATTGCGGATCGAAATCTGCGTATTCAGCGTCCAGAAGTCATACAGCACCCCGATCAGGAACAAGCCCCCGGTCAGCAGGTAAATGATCCCGCTGATCCATTTGCCCTGATACATGCGGTGCAAACCGAACACACCCAGGAACGCCAACAGAATCCAGGCCACGTTGTACTCGATCGGCCCGGCGGTAAATCGCAGGTCCGCTTCGCGGTCCATTGCCGGAATCAGGAACAAGTCGATCAACCAGCCAATCCCGAACAAACCGAAGGTGAAAAACCAGATCGTCCCGGTCACCGGCTTGCCGTAATAAAAGCGGTGAGCACCGGTAAAACCGAAAATCCAAAGCAGGTAGCCGATCACCTTGCTGTGGGTGTCTTGTTGCGAAACATCCTGTCGATAGGTGTTCATGGAGTACCTCTTTAGCCTCGATAGATAAATATTTCTGGTTTCTTTGTGACTTTTTTACGGGCGCCCGACATGCGGCAAATGGTATCTTCGCTTCCCTCAAAGCCTTATACCGCCTGACTTGTGTAGGACAATTGCGGCAATTCGTCACGGTTTTCCTGAATTTGACCCCAGGGTTCAGTCGACAAACGGCCTTAGCACGACACAAAAAGCTGTTATAAAGTTGCGCGCAAACCAAAAAGAGCCACGCCTAATGCGACCATTTTTCAAGACATGGCTAACCATTTGCCTATTAATGCCACTGGCCGCCCACGCCACCAATCGTGAGCAACGACTTCCCAACGTTAACGGTTTCACCCCTAAAGTTCACGCCACCACCAGCTCCGCCAAATCGGTAAAGCTGACCGTGAAGCGCCCGACTCAACTGAGCAAGGCCCACGGTAATGCAGCGCCAGGGCTGATGGCCGTCAACACCAAGCAAAGCAGCAACGTCCTCAGCCGTGCCGTCAACGTGCTCGGTACTCCTTATCGTTGGGGCGGCAGCAGCCCAAGTAAAGGGTTCGACTGCAGTGGTTTGGTGAAATATGCGTTTAACGACGTAAAAGCCGTGGATTTGCCGCGCACTTCCAACGCCATGGCCGCCGGCCACGGGCTGAAGGTTGAGCGCAAGGATTTGAAACCGGGTGACCTGCTGTTCTTCAAACTGAAGAGCCGCCAGGTGAACCACGTTGCCATCTACCTGGGCAACGACCGTTTCATCCACGCACCGCGTCGTGGCAAGTCCGTGAGCATCGATACGCTGAAGAAGCCGTTCTGGGACAAGAACTACGTGATTGCCAAGCGTGTCCTGCCTAAAGAGCAGAACAACCTGCGGATTGTGCAGCGCTGATTGATCGTTCCCACGCTTGATCGTTCCCACGCTCTGCGTGGGAATGCCTCACTGGACGCTCCGCGTCCGCTCTTGTGACGCAGAGCGTCACGGGCTGCGTTCCCACGCGGAGCGTGGGAACGATCATGATCTTAAATATCCCCTGGCACCCTCGCCTTCTCCCGGGCATGTTCCCGGCTGATCAGCCCCTGGCTGACCAACGCCTTCAAACTCATGTCCAGCGTCGTCATCCCCAACGCCCCGCCGGTCTGAATCGCCGAATACATCTGCGCCACCTTGTCCTCGCGGATCAAATTACGAATCGCCGGTGTGCCGAGCATGATTTCGTGAGCCGCCACCCGCCCGCCGCCGACCTTCTTCACCAGCACCTGGGACACCACCGCCTGCAATGACTCCGAGAGCATCGAGCGGACCATGGTCTTTTCCCCCGCCGGAAACACATCCACCACCCGGTCCACGGTTTTAGCCGCCGACGTGGTGTGCAACGTGCCAAACACCAGGTGCCCGGTTTCCGCCGCCGTCAGCGCGAGCCGAATGGTTTCCAGGTCTCGCAATTCGCCAACCAGGATCACATCCGGGTCCTCCCGCAATGCCGAACGCAGGGCCGCCGAGAAGCTGTGGGTATCGCGATGCACCTGTCGCTGGTTGATCAGGGCATTTTTCGGGTGGTGGATAAATTCGATAGGGTCTTCAAGGGTGAGGATGTGCTGGCGACGATGGGTGTTGAGGTAATCGATCATCGCCGCCAGGGTCGTGGACTTGCCGGAACCGGTCGGCCCGGTGACCAGTACCAGCCCCCGTGGCAAGTCTGCGATGCGCCGGAACACCTCGCCCAATCCCAGGTGTTCCAGGCTCTGCACGGTTGAGGGGATGGTACGAAACACCGCGCCCATGCCCCGGTGCTGCTGGAACACATTCACCCGAAACCGCGCCACCTCGGGCAACTCGAAGGCAAAATCCGTTTCAAGAGATGTTTCGAAATCCTTTTGCTGGTGATTGTTCAGCAAAGGGCTGAGCAACGCCGCCACTTGCACCGGCGCAAGTACAGGCCAATCGAGTGGCCAGACCTCGCCATCCACTCGCAGCATCGGCGCCAGCCCCGCCGACAGATGCAGGTCCGAGGCCCGCAGGCGTACGCCGGCGGCCAGCAGTTCAGTGATATCCATAGGGCTTTCCATTTCCAGTAGAATGCCGCGGACTCCATATCCACGGGCGCAACTTGAATGTCGACCATAGCAGACAACATCGGCCTGGTTTCCGAGCGGATCCGGGCAGCCGCCGAGGCCGCGCAGCGCGACGCAGGCAGCGTGCACCTGCTGGCCGTGAGCAAGACCAAACCCGCACAGGCCGTGCGCGAAGCCTATGCCGCCGGGATGCGTGACTTTGGCGAGAACTATCTGCAGGAAGCCCTGGGCAAACAGGCCGAATTAACCGACCTGCCCTTGAGTTGGCACTTCATCGGCCCCATTCAATCGAACAAGACTCGTGCGATCGCCGAGAATTTCGCCTGGGTGCATTCCGTGGACCGCCTGAAAATCGCACAACGCCTGTCCGAACAACGCCCGGCTGACCTGCCGCCGCTGAATATCTGCATCCAGGTCAACGTCAGTGGCGAAGCCAGCAAGTCCGGCTGTACACCCGCCGACCTGCCCGCCCTGGCCGAAGCCATCAGCGCCCTGCCGCGCCTGAAGCTGCGCGGCCTATGGCGATTCCCGAGCCGACCGACGACCGTGCAGAGCAAGACGCAGCCTTCGCCACCGTGCGCGACCTGCAAGCGAGCCTCGACCTGGGGCTCGACACACTTTCCATGGGCATGAGCCATGACCTTGAGTCGGCCATCGCCCAAGGGGCCACCTGGGTGCGGATCGGTACCGCCCTGTTTGGTGCCCGCGACTATGGCCAGCCGTGAAATGGCTGACTTCCATCTGAGTAAGGACCTGTCATGAGCAACACGCGTATTGCCTTTATCGGCGCCGGCAACATGGCGGCCAGCCTGATCGGCGGCCTGCGGGCCAAGGGCCTGGAAGCACAACAGATTCGCGCCAGC
>NZ_JACARK010000040.1:0-58707 GCF_013386655.1 Pseudomonas sp. K5002
CTGCGGGTTACGTGCCCGCCCAACAGGCGCAGGCCCTGTGGGCTGTCTGCCAGGTCGCGGCGCAGGGTCATTTCCGATACACCCAGCAATGCGGCCATGTCACGCAAGTGAATCGCCGACTCGCCCTGCAAGGCCTTGTGCATGGCCCGAAATCTTTCGCTTTTCTTTGAATCCACTGCGTTCCAACCCTCGTTGAATGCGTGCCCTTGATCAGGGCAGTCACAAAATCCATTTACAATGTTATTTATTTCACATTTAATGCATCCAACTTAACACAAACCGCCTTTTCCCAGCACCTCATCCTTACAGGACACTTGCCATGCCGACTGATCCGTTGCCGCTCGCGGCCTATATCGACCACACCCTGCTGGCCGCCGATGCTTCCCAGGCGAGCATTCGCCAACTGTGCGCCGAGGCCCGCGAGCATGGCTTCAAGTCCGTGTGCGTCAACAGCGCCAACGTGCCGCTGGCCGCCGAATGCCTGCGCGACGCCGCGCCATTGGTCTGTGCCGTCGTCGGCTTCCCCCTGGGTGCGGGCTTGAGTGCGGCCAAGGCTTATGAGGCAAAGCTTGCGATCGAGGCCGGTGCAGGCGAGATCGACATGGTGCTGAACATCGCCTGGCTGAAGGATGGTCTGCTGGACCAGGTACGCGACGATATTGCCCAGGTGCTGGCGGCCTGCGGCGCGGTGCCGCTGAAAGTCATCCTCGAGACCGGCCTGCTGGATGACCAGCAGAAAACCAATGCCTGCAGCCTGTGCCGCGAGCTGAACGTGGCGTTCGTCAAGACCTCCACCGGTTTCGGCCATGGCGGCGCGACATTGGCGGATGTGCGCCTGATGCGCGGCGTGGTGGGGGCGCAGATAGGCGTGAAAGCGTCGGGCGGCGTGCGCGACCTGGCGACGGCCCAGGCGATGATCGAAGCCGGTGCTACGCGCCTGGGCAGCAGCTCCGGGATCGCCATCGTCAGCGGCGCAAAGGCGGCCGCGGGCGCCTACTGAGTTGAGTGCAGCGCTGGCGCCCTTTCACAACCCTTTCACAGTCGGGCGCCTATGGTCATCTCAGCTCCTGGTGAAAACCTTTAAGCCCGCGCTCCCCATCGCGGGCTTTTCTTTGCCCGGAATTTATCCGCAGGTCAGCTACAGCCGGCGTGGCGGTGAGCCGGCGCAGGCCACGCCCTCCAGGCAGAATACAAACGGGGCCACCACTTGAATCTCGCCTTTGAGCAGCATTGAGGGTGGAGGCGCAGGCACTGGCGACGCCGCCGGAACGAATCGCTCCACGGCGCTGACGAACAGATCCGAACCTGTATGGCTGATGACTTTGTGGCGTATCAGGTTGCCTTTGGCGTCAACCACGAATTCAACCCTGACCAGGCCGGTCAATCCTTGCAGGCGAGCTTCTTCGGGGTACGACTTGAAGTGATTGAGGTGAGTGAGCAACTGGTATTCCCATAAGCGTTGTTCTGCCAGTTGTTCCCGGGTGGGGCCGCTCGTGCAGGCACAAAGCAGTAAGACAAGTGCGATCCAGCTGTATTTCATAAACGCAGTTCCGTTGACGTTTGGTGTGCAAGGTGAGGCTAATCAAGGCTCGGTGCGTCAGCGTGTTATCCAGGTCGAACAGAATGGCCCGTGGGTACACGAATGCTTCTTGTGGAAAACCAAATCTGCCTCTCAGGCGGTGGTACTGACGATGGAACCGGTACCGCTTCCACCGTCGGAAGTCAGTGCCTGCAACAACGCCGAAGACGCAGACTGCAATGCAGCTGCCGTTGCGGCAATCTGCGCCTGGGCGGCAGCCACGGCGGCCGCTTTGGCGTCTGCGCTTTGATTGCTGGCCTGGGCCTTTTGCATGTTTTGCTGCTGCTCTTGAAGCTGCTTTTGCAACTCCGCAATCTGCTTTTTCAGCGCCTTGACGGTGTCGGACTCCTGCGACGTGGATGCCGCCTGGCCGCCACCTGCAGCGGGCGCACTTTTGGCACCCGTGTCCGGGTTGAGACTCAGGGTTCCAGAGTCTTCGGTCTTGGAGCTATCGCTGACGCTGGCCGGACTTGGGTTGGCGGGTACTGAAGCGAGACTGCTGACGTTCGTGATCATGTCAAATATCCAATTCCGGTATCGATGTTAATTGATCGGCGCTTAAGCTGATTACTTTAACCCGTTATCGACCCTACCGAACCTGGCGACAACAGCGGACCAATTCAGCGGCAAGGTCTCGAAAAGACGTTGACCAGGCTTCCATCCGGATCACGCAGCAATACCGAAGTGTTGCCCCATGGCATGACCGTCACCGGCATCACCACATCAGCCCGACCGATACGCAGCAGGACGGCCTCGACATCATCCACTTGAAACTCCAGGATCGCCGAACGGTTGCTGGCGGCGACTGCCAGTCCATTGTTGTGAAGGCGGACCAGGCGCTCATCGGCTATGGCCAGGACGACGCCGTCGAGGTGAATTTCAGCGAACCCGTCAGCCAGGTGCCTTGGCTCGACAGTCGAGAGGTTGTGATAGAACTGAACGAGCCGTTCAAAGTGGTTGGTAACGAGACGAACAGACGAGAATTTCATCATTTGACCTGACAGGAGTGAGAGAACTCACCTTAATTCAAGCCCGCGTCAGTTCCTGACAGTAGCGTTGTTATCGGCGTTCCAAACGACAGCCTGTGCCACCACCACGTACTCGCCATTGAAGGTTGCCGCTGGCGAGCCGTAAAGCTGGTAACCCAGCGCAAGCGCTTCAGAGACCCGGTGACAGAAGGAGGCATCGTCCTTGCCTGTCAGGATCCGATAGGTAGGTAGGCCTTCAGGAGGGGAATTCTGCATGGGAGCACCTGCTGGAACAGTTAAGGAAAGCCACTTGGCGATCGGGTGACGCCGGCTTGTTCCCGATGATATCAGTCGATGATCACATCGCGCCCCTCGGCCTTCAAGCGCGCGAGGTTGTCCTTCATCTGCTGCAACCGTTCAGGCGGATGCCCGTGCCATTTCGTGACCTCCGCCACGACGCGCAAAGGGTCAGTGGAGCGATAGGAAAGCGTGGGATTGCCGGGAAACTTCTTATCCGTCACGTTGGGGTCATCCATGATTGCCCCCGTTGGCTCCACAACATAAATCCGTTCCCGCCCACTGCCGAGCGCCAGCTCAGCCCCCCAGATGGCGGCATCCAGCGTGCCCGCAAAGTAAACCCAGGACAGTGCTTTACCTTCTGTAAAGTTGGACGGGTAGCCGACGCGAATCAGATCGCCGGGCTCCAGGTCGGCCCGGGTGCCGTGAAAGAACTGACGGATGAACATGCCAGCGGTATTTGACATGGGCTCGTTGCTCCGTGGATGAATGTTATGTTTGGATGCGAATGCCCCCATCGGCTGGGTTCCTCTATACCACCGCACCTCAGGAAACCGTTGTGACGAATCTGACCATACGACGCGCCAGTATCGACGACTTGCCTTTCATTGTTTTGCTGCTGGCAAATGACTCCCTGGGGGCTGTTCGAGAAGATAGCAGTCTTCCGCTTCAGAGTTCCTACACACGAGCGTTTGAGGCCATCGACGCAGATCCGAACCAGTTTCTTGCCGTCGCTGTGGCTGATGAAGAGGTGGTCGGTACTCTCCAACTTTCTTTCATTCCGAATATTTCTCATCGGGGCGCATGGCGAGCTCAAATCGAAGCCGTCCGCGTGCACGAGCGAATGCGTGGGAGCGGATTGGGCCGGCAATTCTTCGAATGGTCGTTTGAGCAAGCACGTCAGCGCCACTGCCAACTGATCCAGCTTACCTGTGATCGTACGCGGCCAGATGCTCATAGGTTTTATGAGTCCCTGGGGTTCTTGCCAACCCACACAGGCTTCAAGATGAAGCTGTGACCATTTGAGGCGAGCTGGCCCGGCGTTTGATTGCCGGGCCAGAGGGCGGAGTCAAAGCAATACAGTAGCAAGCATGCCCAAGGCGCCGAGGACAAACCCGATGAGTGCGCCACCCCCTGGTGCTTCATGGAACAGCGCCCAGACCACCACGGGCTCAAGCAGCAACAGGGAGGTGACTGAGACCACGGTGACGACCCAGATATCACCGACCGCCACGTACCCCAGCCAATACGCACCCAACAGGCAAAGCCCGGCAAAACACATCAGCACAACGGGAAGGACGAACACCTCCCATGAACCATGCCCTGTCTGGGCAAGCCTGGCGGTTACCACCTCGCTGTAGATTGCACAAAACTCCCCCACCACCATCAACCCTAGAGCAGAAACTCCGAGTAGTTCTTTGGACATATCAAAAACTCCTTCGTATTCAACGCAATATTTTTCAGCTCCCAGCGAGCAATGCCGCTGCCCAGGAGCGTGTTGCAGTGATACGAAGCAGCCTTGAACAGGCCTGAATTACCGAAGTGCTTTTCCATGCTCATGTCCTTCAAAGGGTGAGTCTCAGCGCCCGGAAAAGGGCGCTCGCTGCGATCATACGTTCCGACAGCCCGCCTGAACAACCTGCCCCCTCTCGGTCTGCCGCGAAGTGCTTCTGCAGGATCAGTGAGCGTTGAACCAGTCGGGGGCACAACCGGAAAATGACACCAATGGTCGTTTCAAAAACAGGTTCCGGTCGTAATGTCAGTGAGCAAAAGCAGGCTTGCTGTAGTCGAAAAGAGGCTTTGCGACTACACCGGTATAGGGGACATCGCCAAATGAGCAAGGGTAGGCCCCCTACCCCCACGGTGGCCGAACACCCGGCGCACCCGGCACATTGAAGGACCGACGCCATGCAGAACCTCAAGATCGCGACATTCAACGTCAACGGCATAAAGACGCGACTGCCCAACCTTCTGCAGTGGCTGGAAAAGGAGCGCCCGGACATCGTCTGCCTGCAGGAACTGAAGGCGCAAGACAACGCGTTCCCCGCTGGAGAACTTGAGGCGGCGGGCTATGGCTCATTGCACCATGGCCAGGCATCCTGGAACGGAGTGGCAATCCTCGCGCGGGATTCCGAACCCCTTTTGATCCATAAGGGCCTGCCGGGAGCCAAGGACGACTCGCAGTCTCGATACCTGGAAGCGGCTGTCCATGGCGTGATTGTCGGATGCCTGTACCTGCCCAACGGCAACCCTCAACCCGGGCCAAAATTTGATTACAAGCTCGCGTGGTTCGAACACCTGATCTCCCACGCTGCAACACTGCAGGCCAGCGAACATCCCGTGGTCCTGGCCGGTGACTACAACGTGGTGCCCACCGACCTGGACATCTACAACACCCGCTCATGGCTCAAGGATGCCCTCCTCCAGCCAGAAAGCCGTGAGTGCTTTCAAAGGCTGCTTTCCCAGGGCTGGATCGACTCGCTGAGGCACCTGTACCCGAAAGAGCGGGTGTACACGTTTTGGGATTATTTCCGTCAGCATTGGCAGAAGAATTCCGGGCTGCGCATCGACCATCTGCTGCTCAACCCGGTACTCGCCCCGTACCTTAAAAACGTCGGCGTAGATGCATGGGTACGGGGTGAAGAGCATGCCAGTGATCATGCGCCGACGTGGATTGAAATCTCATCACGGCAAACCCGGTCAAGAAAGAAGCCAAAACGCAGTTGATTCACAAGCCACGACGCTGACTACCGGCACGCGTGCCGGTACCCGACTCACCCATCCCAAGGTGTGATCCGGGCTTACTGATGGGGCACGAATTTCGCGAGCATCAGCCAGCGACTTATGGCCGCAACGAGTTCGGTCTTGCACTCCACCGGCAGCCAATGCCCGCCAGGCAGGCTCGTCACTGTGAGGTCTGCGCAGGCCGCGCGCATTGGATCGCCCAACTGATTGCCGTTGATGGTATTCATCGGGTCGTAATCACCGTTCACAAACAGGACGGGCATGGACAGGCGGCCGCCATTGGGTGCGCGATGGGCGTATTCGATGTTGGCATCGTCGTTCAGATACCACGCGCAGGGCGTGCGGAAACCATGCTCCTCGAACGTGCGCACCAGTGCCGCGAAGTCCGTCTCGGGCCAGAGCGCCGAGTCTGGTGGGGTCGGGGGAGCCCGGTGCGCTTCGCCAAACCGCCCGCCTTTGCGGGTCACTTCGGCATTGGAGGCGACCCTGGCGATGCTTGCAGGGTCGCCTCTTCGATAAATCGACGCCAGCGATGCTGCTTTGTCCGCGTCAAGATCAGCCACGGCGGACGCAAAATGCGTGTTGTAGTAGCGGTAATAGTCCCATTGGCCGTCTGGATACTGGTCGACCGGGTAAATCCCTCGGTCAACCAGCGGTATGAGCGTCGCCAGCGCGTTCGTGGAAGGAAAGTACGGAACCGAAACCAGCACAACGCCGCGGCTGCGCCAAGGTTCATGGGCGACCAGTTCACCCGCCACGACGCTGCCCCAATCGTGGCCCACCCAGATGGCGGGCGTTCCACCGAGATGGTCATGCAGCTCTGTCATGTCTGCCACGATGTTTTCAATCGTGTACGCATTGATCGCGGCCGGCGCCGAAGAGCCGCCATAGCCGCGCATATCGGGTGCGATACAGTGCCAGCCTTGGGCAGCGAACGCTTCCATCTGTGCACGCCAGATCAAACCGAGTTCGGGCCAGCCATGCAGGAACATCATCAATGCCCCATCGGCAGGTCCCGATTCCAGATAATGCGTTGTGTGACGGGGCGTACTGAAGATGCGCGAAGTCAGCTTGAAAGTGGACATAGGATCTCCTCATGTCATACCGGCGCGATGTCTCACTGTAGGTCACCTCGGGTTGCCCGCATATTTTCAGGTCGCGCTTATCCTGGGATCGGGAGCAAAAGAACTGAAGCAACCACACGTCAATCAACGTTGTAGAAAATTTGAATTAGCCAGTTGCCCCGCCGGTCAAGAATTATGAACGCAGTAAATCTGACGAGGTAACAGCAATGACTATCCAGGCAGAGACACTCGTACAACTGACCGAAGCCCTGCAAGAGCGAGGCATGCATCTGGTTTCAGATGTTCACTTCACCCGCGCGCCCTATCGGCAGAATCACCTCTGGGTCTGCACCGTAGCGTAACGATCCCTTATGATGCTTGCCTGCCAGAAGGTCGCCAACCGCGACAGATGGATCAATGCGAACACTCTTATGGATAAGCCCGATGCGGATCAACGTTCTGACAATTTCCCTGGCCACCTTGATGATGACCGGGTGTGCCAACCATGGCGCCAAGCCTTCGACGCACGCGCTGGCGACTCAAGATAACGTAGTTGGCATCTGGGCCATGGTTCCTCTGCGCAACGGAATTGCCAACGTGGTCGAATACAGCGCTGATGCCAAAGCCACATTGCATCCATTCAACTGCGCTGAACCCGGGAAGCACCAGGAAAAAGAAGTGAGCGACTTCAAGGTGTCCGACGATGGAAAGGTCATCCATCTCAAATCACCTTCAGACAACTTCGACCTGAAGGTCCTGGCATTCGACCCGCAGACCATGACGCTGAGCATGGATGTTTCGGATACGAGCCTGACCTTCAACTACGTAAAAGTCAGTAACGTCGCACCGCTGTGTGCCCTTTATCCAAACGCCGCCGCTGAAGCTGCGCGCAAAACCCCTTTCAAGGCCAGTGATTTTGTAGCGGATCCCGGGATACCTGCCCACTCCGGTATGGAGCGATATATTGGCAAGTGGGCAAATGACAAAGGTGAGCTGGAGGTAGAAGTCATCGTGGGTCCCAACGGCAGTGCCTACCTCTACATGGCTTCCAGCAAAAACTGGCACTTCCTGTACAACGAGGTGCATTGGGTAGGCGACGAACTGCATTTTGAAAGCTATGCCTATTCAGACCTTCCCTCTCTTTACAGCCACCCTTTCCATAAATCCAAGACCCACAGCATTCTTCAGCCGAGCGGCGACGGAGGATTACGTTATTCGATCTTTATCGATAAGCGCCGGTACGAATTTCTATTGAACCGCGCGAAGAACTGAGGTTGAGGTAGCGCAGTACTGTTGCGATGACCGGGCGGTGCATCTGCAACGCAGAAGGCAAGGAAGCCTCGCAAACGAAGTGGATTGCGGACCTGTTGAACAATTGCCGACCGGAAACAAACAAGGGCTTGCATCAGCTTTCGCCCGCAAACCCTTGGTTTTAGATGGTGCCCGAAGCCGGAATCGAACCGGCACGCCCTTACGAGCGGGGGATTTTAAGTCCGAAAACTAATCCTTTAAATACATAGACATAGAAGCAATTCCTTTCCGCATCAGAGATAAAAATGACCCTCTACAGCCCAGCAAATTCAAGGGCCGGCATTTTTTTGCGGAAAGGAATTAAACCCTCCCCGGCGTCCTGCCGATCGAACACATACCCAAAAACTCTGAACAAGAGCGGGCTGCCTTTTCAGGCTTGGCCAACTTCCTCCAGCGCAGCATCCCCTCGAAGTCTGACCTCTTCTTTTATCTCCGCAACGAGCCTGGCGATTGCGCGGCTTGATCCCAACGTTTTTGGATCAACCCCGGCGACCGTCAACAATTCCTGCTGAGTCATAGGGTCGATCAGCTGAATGTTGAGTGAGTCATACCTGATCGAGCACACGCACCGGGTGGGAAGGAACGCCGTCTCAATTATATGGCGTAACTCTAAGGTAGAGATCATCACGTGACCCTTTAAAACCAATGGATAGGGGCCTTTCGGCGCGGCGATGTGGCTTAGGGAACCTAAATGTAAAAACGTTCAAGTTAGTACATGTTAGTTTGATTTTTGAGACGTGGTTCACGCATCGTTGCCACCTTGGCAGCCGCCCGTCGCATGGCCATGGAGCTTAGAAGGCAAAAGCATAGTTCGCCTGCTGCTACGCTGTTCACTCCACCAGAGGAACGCCAATGCCCAATTCAGACCTGCTCCCTTCCCTGCTCTCCAAACTCTACGAAAACCAGCTTGCCCTTGAGGCTTCCATCATGGAGCTATCGAACTGGGTCGAGCAGCGTGGCGCCGCCGATGTAGCCGAGAACGTGCGCGGCGCTCTGCACACCATCGATGAGAACGAGGAGTTCATCAAGCTGACTCTGGCGGTCCTCATGTCGCCCGAGTGATGTTGATCTGGCCCTGAGCGCATCACTACTTGCAAGCAACCGACCACAGCTGATCGAGCTTCGTGGTGTAGCTCTGGCTCATCATTTCCCGGCGCATTCCCCAGTCGGGGTTCGTCGGCACACTGGCCGACCGCAGCGTCCCTCTTCCCCACCTGTCGTTGATCTGGTCCAGCACGGTCATCACTCGGGTGGCCTCGGCCGGCTGAGACACCGCGAATAGATCGTCCGTGTATTCGCCTGGCTGGCACAGGTTGAGCAACATCACCTCGGCCTTGCTGTATTTGAAGCCTGGGCGGTAGATGTGGTCGAGCGCATCGACGGCGGCCTTGGTCAGCAGGCGCGCGTCGTCGGTCGGGTACGGCATGTCCACCACTACCCCATTGGCATACTTGGCTTCTTCGGGGTTAAACATGCCTGTTCGGATGCATACACGGACCTTTTTGCACAGCGAGTTTTGAGCTCGCAGCTTTTCAGAGGCGCGCATCATGTAGGTGGCCACCGCCTCCTTGATCGGCGGCAGCTCGGTCAGGCGCTTTCCGAACATCCGGCTACAGCAGATTTCCTGCTTGGGTGGGTCGGGCTCGTCCAGCTCCAGGCATGAGGTGCCGGCCAGTTCGCGGGCGGTCTTCTCGATTACCACGCTGAATTTTTTGCGGAGCGTCCAGGGGTCGGCCTTGGCCAAGTCCATCGCTGTCTTGATGCCCATGGTGTCCAGGTGAAGTTTCATCTTTCTGCCGACACCCCACACCTCCGAAACGTCGGTGTTGCGCAATACCCAGTCACGCTTTACCGGGTCGGTGATATTCACCACGCCGCCGGTCTGGGCCTGCAGGCGCTTCGCTGTGTGGTTTGCCAGCTTGGCCAGGGTCTTTGTGTGGGCGATTCCGACGCCCACCGGGATTCCGGTGCACTGAAAGACTCGGGCGCGAATTTGGCGACCGAGGGCATCCAGACCGTCGATACCTGTCAGATCGGCGAAGGCTTCATCAATGCTGTAGATCTCGACGGCGGGCACTATGCTTTCGATCAGCGTCATGACCCGCTCACTCATGTCCCCGTACAGGGCGTAATTTGAAGAAAACGGGACAATGCCGTGCTGCTTGAGCTTGTTCTTGATCTGGAAATACGGCTCGCCCATTTTCACGAAAGGCTTTGCGTCGTAGCTTCGGGCGATGACACAGCCGTCGTTGTTGCTGAGCACAACGATGGGGACCTTCGCCAAGTCGGGGCGGAATACACGCTCGCAGCTTGCATAAAAGCTGTTGCAGTCGATCAGCGCAAAGACAGGTGGCGACTCAGACATGGCTGCGCACGGTGCTGGTAATCACGCCCCAGATCGACAGCTCGTCGCCCTCCAAAATGTACCGCGCCGGGTATTTCGGGTTCTCCGACAGAAGGATCACCTCTTTCCCGCGCTTACACAGGCGCTTGCAGATGGGGTCATTATTTAGCAGCGCCACGACTACGTGCCCGTGGGCCGGCTCAATAGATCGGTCCACGACCGCCAGGTCACCCTCAAAAATGCCCGCGCCCTGCATGCTCTCGCCAGTGATGGCTATCAGATAGACGTGCGGAGCCCTGATATTTAAGACCTCATCCAATGAGATGTGCTGCTCGATGTGATCGGCCGCCGGCGATGGAAAGCCGGCGGGTACCCGAAAAGAGCAAAAGGGCAGCTTCGTGCCGCCCTCGGCGATAGGACCTAAAATTGAGAAGCTCATGACGCAGCCTTTTACAGATACTGTACGAATGTACAGTTAATATCGCAGATGGCTTGCGGTCAATTTGGTGTAAGAGATATCTGACAAGCGGGCGCGTCAGCCCAACTCATCTGCGTACGCGACGACGGCCGCTTCGGTCAGTTCCCGCCACTCGCCGCTGTCGATTGCGCCGCGCTCTTTCATGTCGTCAGCCAACGCCAAGCGCCTCTCGTAACGCTCCTCCGGTGTGGCTGAGTTGAAGTCCGGGTCGTTTCGCAGGGAAAACCACGCCTCCATTGCGTTGATCTGATCGATGTTTATTGCCATGACGAATACCCGGGGCCAGTGTCTACAGTGTAGAGATTGGCCTGGCCCAGGCTGTTCATTGGGGCCGACGAGCGGAGACGACTATGTGCGGAAGACTTTCCCAGTACAGCGGCATTCATGACTTCGTTGCAGCGCTGAGCATGCCAAATGCACTGGCGAACTCCGTGGGTGAGTTGCCCCTGGAGCGGTACAACGTCGCCCCGACAACCCAAGTCGCCCTGCTCCACCTGCAGGGCGATCTGCTGCATGCCGACCTGGTGCGATGGGGATGGCGGCCGCACTGGGCCAAGGACCGCGCAGCGCCGATTAATGCCCGCGTTGAGAAGGTGGCCCACGGCCCATTCTTCCGCGCAATCTGGCCGCACCGGGCAATCACGCCCATCGACAACTGGTTTGAGTGGGTGGACGAAGGCGGACCGAAGAAGCAGCCCTACCTGATCCGCCGGCGGGACGGTGCACCCGTGCTGTGCGCCGCCATTGGCCAACTGCCCGACAGCGACGAAGGCCCTGGCGAGCATGACGGCTTCGTGATCATCACCGCCGACAGCGCCGGCGGAATGGTGGACATCCACGACCGGCGGCCCGTGGTGCTGACGCCGGACCTGGCTAGGGAATGGCTGGACCCGGCCACGCCCAAGGAGCGAGCAGAACAGATGGTGCTACACCAGGGCGAACCGGCCGAGGTTTTCGAGTGGTTCAAGGTCGATACTGCCGTGGGCAATGTGCGAAACAAAGGGCCGGCGTTGATACATAAAATAATGAATCAGTGAATGAGCTCTTTTGCCTTTTCAAGACACTCCGTCGCGCTATCCAGCGCCTCAGCAGCCTTGGCCGAATCCGCACTACCGTTCTCTGTGCGCTTTCCAGTAATCACGAACAGGATATCGACGCCGGATTTCGCGACCGACGCGAGGTAATCCGCCCGCGGAAAACGAATCCCACTCTCGTACCTTCCCTGAGCATTCACTTCCACTCCACCAATCGCACCAATGGCAGATTGGGACAATCCAAGTCTAAGGCGTTCAGATTTCAATCTTGCACCGATGCTCATGCCTGTATATCCAAATGGGTGTACTCATGGGAGCCATTGAATACAGAGCAAGTTCCCGCCTACAGTTTTCTTCATCTACCGAAAAACCACATGACGCCCACCACAGCAACGACCCACCCCAGCGTCAAAAGAAAAGAGAGCCCTGCCAGCTGCTTGTCCATAAGTGCCTGTCAGTTTTAATGGAGAATTGCCGTCCTGAGCATCCAAGCCAAAAGCGTAGCTCATCATCCTCAGTGCGCAATCGCCCTGACGTACGCCTGGCACGCCCGCAGCGCGATCACGGCATTATCCCCGGCGTCGGTGATGCCGATAACTCTTTGAACATGCGTTGGGTTAAGCTGGGTTAGCTTGCGTAGGAGCCTACGCTGGCGCAGGACAGCCGGCGACCCTTAGAGGTGCTGCATCCGCAATAATGACAGGAGCGGTTGCCGGATTTAACACACCAACGACAACCGCTCAGTCAATAGGACTTGCTATAGGTAGCGTATATGCGTCAGGTTTTTGCAGAAAGCATCGAGCTAGCTTGGTTTAACGACGGACTGTCTGGGATATCCATGGATATGAGCGAAAAAACGTTTCAACGGGGCTTAAAAGAGCTACTGGTTAAGCAGTTTCTAGCACCACGTTCCCCATCCACGCTCTGGTTCAATCCTGCTCTTTTTCCAGGACGACCGAGTAAAATTCATTACCGAATACCGTAGGAAAAGCACTCGCGACTCCTCCACCCCGGTAGCAGTCACGATTGAAACCGAAGCAGAGATGTAATGGTAAGATTGAGGATTAACTACGTGATTGAACTACGGAAAAATATAGCCGCATTTATCTTATTATTAATGTTTTCGGCAAGTGCTTCAGCGCTAGACGCAAACATGAGATTAGAGAACATCAAATCTTTAGGCTTAAGTGTTGAAATACCAACGCAATTCACACCATTATCTGAAAAGCTAGCTGAAATTAAATATCCATCAAAAAGAAGACCTCAGGTTATTTACAGCAATGAAAGCGGCTCTGTATCTTTTGGCATATCAAAGTTAAAAAAACCGGAACTAGTTGGAATTGATGAAATCAAAGATAATATTTTAATCGCCATGAAAAACTTAGCACCTCAAGCTTCACAGATCGAGGCTGGGGGCAATAAGGCATGGCTTATAACATTTACATCGAAGGGGCTCGATGCTGACATATTGAATATGCAGCTATATATGCTATCAGATAATAATTTGATAATTGCAACATTTAATATGACTGAGAGCAATGTCAACGAATATCAGTCTCTTGGTAAAAAAACACTTACCTCAATAAAACTGAATGGATAAACAGTGCAAGGCTCGCTCCGCTTTGTGCACGAAACAGGAGTCTTGGCTGGACTTGCAGGGACGTTCTGCGGGGAAGGTGGCCGGGTGGATGTTGACGCATCCTGCCCGGCCGCTCCTTTTACTTCGGTGTAGAAACCTCTTTTAGGTAGGCCTGACAGGCTCGCAGGGCGATCAATCCTTGGTCTCCGGCATCGGTGATGGCGATAATTCTTTGAGCATGCGCTGGGTCAAGTTGGGCTCGACGGGCTGCATGAACCACGCCGACGGCGCCGGGGGCGGCAGGCACGTCGCAGCCACCGGCTGAATCCGTGGCGTCGAGAAGGACTGACAGCCGCACATCAGCAGTAGCAAGGCGGTCACGCAGCAGAGCCTGGTTGCGCTGGGCATCGGATAATTCCTTGGTGTGTTGTTGATCGGCAGCGGCCAGTTGCTGCTCGGTGGCAAGGCGCTTGTCCTGCTCGGCGCGGGCCTGGGCGGTAGCGGCATTGCCGATCGCGTCAAGGTCCGTCTGGAACTGTCCCGCCTGCTTTGCCAGCTTCCCGTCATACCGCCATTCCTGCACCTGCCAGGCAGCGCCGAAGCTCACGGCCATAGCCAGCAGGATCAGCGCCGCCAGGCTGGCCAACTTCTGCACCGGCGTCATGCCAGCACCTTCAGCGCCACTTTGTACAAAGCCTGGCGATCCTCCAGGCCGTTGATGCCGCCATTGATACGACGGGTGATCTTCAGGAAATCGCTCTGGTCCGCCAGAGTGTTCAGCCCGCGGGTAGACCAGAACCAGGCCGCCGACATCGCAGCGTACTGCGGCTGCTCGAGCAGTTCCGGGCGACTGATCAGGTCCAGGCCCAGGGCCTCGCCGCACGCAGCGTAGTTGGCCCGGCCAGTAACCTGGATCAGGCCGCGGCCACGGTATTTGAAGCCATCGCCATTGACCTTGTTGCCCAGATCGGAGCGCCCTTCGTAGCCGGCCTGCTGCGGCGTGGGGCCCCACAACTCTTTCAGCCAGCGGAACTGCCCCGACTCATGCCCGATCTGGGCGATGAAGGCAGCGATGCGCAGGCACGTGACAATTCCGTACTTGGCCATGGCCGTATTCAGCACAGGAACAAAAACGCCGGCTTGTCGGCCGGCGTTCGGGAGGATCTGTAGCAACTGCTGCTCTGTGATCGGCATGCTTTTCTCCAGGCAATAAAAAACCCGCTCAGGGCGGGCGGTGTAGAACGTCGGTAGTTACGCAGGCGCGACAGGCCACTCAATGGCATCCGGGTATTGCGGCTGCTCGATAACCCGGCTCAGCGCTACTCGGTATTTCTTCCAGGATTTGAGCGCCGCGAGATCTGCGTCAGTGGCTTCGTCGACATCCACGGCGTCCTGAAGTGGCGCGATCGCATAGTCAGCGAGGGCACGCAACCGCACGATCTCTGCCAGGGCCCTTTCCAGCAGCGCCTCACCAGATGTAGTTGGCTCAAGTAACGCCGCGGTCGGGAGTGACTCCACCGCCACATGCAGGGTGATGCTGTGAGCCAAGTCTGTTGGCTCACCGTCCTTACCCACACTTACCGCCAGCACGCCGTCGTTGTAGCTGATGCCGACCGAGCAGGCCGAATCGACCTGATTCACCGCGTAGCCCCAGCCTTCTGGCGGTGGGACCATTCCAAGCGTGCCGTGCACCAGATACTGTCCCGGGCCCGGGTGCTCGGTCGTAATGGTGTTGACGCCCAAAGACGTGACATCAATGACGGCGCCGTCGGCGCCTAATATGTTTACTGCTGCACGAGTGGTCATTTAGATAGCCTTCAGTGTGCCGTCGGCGGCGCGGGTCGTGTTTTGGGTGTGGTACAGCTCTGCCCAGGCCGTCCAGTTGCTGGCGGCCCGAATCCTGAAAAACATCCTGTTTGCCGTAAGCGCCGTCCACATCTCATTTGCGTAGGCGCCGTTAGGGTGCTGGTTGTGAATGCCATGCCCCTGTCCATCTATGGTGCCCTGGCCTATCGGAACTCCAGTCGTGGCTGCCGTCGTGTTAAAAAACTTGGTCACGTTCAGGGTGCTCAGGCTGCCCGCCTCCGTGATGCTTGAACCACCCAGCCCGTAGTCGCCAGCCGCCAATGCGCCGAGAATCGCCCGGGCGGCGGGGGCTGTTGTCGCCCCTGTACCGCCCTTCGCCACCGGCACAATGTTTTCCGTCGAGACCGCGCCCAGGCCGGCCAGGGTGGCGCCCCATTGGTTGACGATCTGCCGAAGTTGATCGGCGGAGTCCTTCACGTAGCCCTGCATCGGCGCCAGGGCGTACGTACCCGCAGAGACTGTCGCCCCCAGGTAGTTAGGCGAGATGGTTAGCACCGTATTGCTGGCGATGTTGGTCACCTCATACCAGCGCCCATCGGGCCCAGTCCATGCGTCTCCCACGCGACCGTTGGCACTGAACGACGTGCCTGTGCCAGTGACCGTATTTGAATTCAATGCAACTGCAACTGTGCCGGCTCTGTACCAAGGCATACTTTTCTCCAGGAAATAAAAAACCGCTCAGGGCGGCTATTGAATATTGAATTGTCTGGTGAACGGCTAAATCACTGGCTTAGCGAACACCACGGGCACATAAAATGTCGCAGCGTTAGAGACTCCAATCGTAAACATCACAATCCGGTTGTTTGCGTAGTCCCACACGCAGTACAACTTAGCGCCCTTGCTAGAACCGGCACTGACATCCATCCCTATGTTGTTGATCATGATGTAATCGCCGGAGTCCAGTGGGGATGGCGCTGTAAAGTTGACCTGGGTCTGACCCTGCGGTGTTGTGCTGGATCCAATGTAGGTCCATGCCGATATCGTGCGGGTGAACTGCGCGCACGGTGTCCCGCTATCAAACAACAACTTTCCTTGCCCATCCCATAATCTAAACCCGTACTTCGCAGTGGGAGTTGCCCCGCCGAACGAGGCCACGAAGAACTTTCCAGAGCCCATTCCCAAGAATGAGAAGCCCGTCCAGTTGCCTGCGGTACCGGTTATCTTGGCGTAACTTATGGTTACCGAGGCACTGGGGCGAACAAACACCAAGGGCGGTTCCTGGGTGGTTATCGGCGCCGGGAAGACGATAGGTCCGCTGTAGTCACCTTTGTACAGGACGACCAACCTGGCAAACTCCGAATCGATGACCACGACACCTGAGTCGTTGGTAAACGACATTCCATAAGACGCCATTATCGGTACTTCATCACTAAAAGCCTTTGTGTGGCCAACCCTGGGGCCGGCGGTGACGACGGATTTATGCTTCGGTTAACGTACCAAACCCTAACTACCCCGGACATGACTTGAGGCTCGTATTGGATTGCGTTCAGGTTCTGTGCGCTGGGGTCTTCAGGGTATGGCGCGGTCGGAACGCATACAGCGCTGCAGGTTGCTGGGTCACAACCAGCAACCGTTATGTCGCTATACAGAGTGCCGGCCGGGCGGGTTACCAAGGCCGAGTAGATAACCTGCACAGTGAAAGAGTTTTCATCCAATTCAAGGAGGCCCGTAGGCCCCCAAACTCTCGCCCCATAGCTCATGCTGAAAGATCCCCCCACTGGTATCGCTTCACACCGTTCTCATCGAACACCTTGCCACCGGCGTTGTTGATTACCTGGCGTGCCTGGCCTCCGAGCGAGCTGTTGATTTCAAATGTCCCGTCGAAGAACAACTTCCAGCCGGCAATACCTGCCTGGTAATTGTTCGACTGGATGTAGTTGCCGATCTTGGCGTTGGTGATCGTCCCGTCCTGAATCATGGCGGAGCTCATGAAAACCTGACCACCCTGAACTACAAACGGCGTGGTGAAAGCACCACCATCGATTGTGTTCACTACGGCAAATCGATCAGCACTCACCAGGAACTGGCTTTGCAGCAAACCATCAGCGCCCTGCTCGATACCCAGGCCGATCCCGGCGGCGACATACTGACCGTTGGCATTGACCTGCATTTTGACGGACCACATGGTGGAAAGCTTTCCATTGGTATCAGCCTGAGCCCTTGCTGTTACCTGAATCGCAGCCTTGTTCTTCACCTCGCTGATTGCGCTGGCCAAGTCTCCCTCGTCGGTACCGTCCCGCCCGCCGCCAACAACAGCTTGAAGCGTGGTGGACTGTGAGGCGACGGCCTTGTTGGTGTCGGCTAGGGAATCGGTGACCGTTTGAACGGCTGCCGAGTTTTCATCGACCTTCGCCTGTGTCTTATCGATTCTTTGGCCGAGCGCGGTGTCCGCATTCGCCCGGGCGGTTGCCTCTTGGCTGATCGCCGCGCCGTTGTTGCCGACGGTGACCCCCATCTGATCGATGCGAGTACCAAGAGCACTATCGGCATCAGCCCTTGTCGATGCCTCGCTGCCAATTGCAGCAGTGTTGCCGTCGACGCTGCTTTTCAACTGATCCAGTCGTGTCGCCGTTGCAAGGGTTTCAGTGGCTACCACCTGCTCAAGCGAGGTAAGCCCGGCCCTGTTCTGCCCTACCGCCGCATCCAGCGACGTGGTGCGCTCAACCAGCGCTCGGTTGTCCGAGGCCTGAACCTTGACCTGCTCAGCGAACTTGGCGGTGGCATCCCAACCTTTCAGGGCGTCCGCCAGGTCGCCCTCCCCGCTGTCCTCCCTCCAGCTCGCCTGGAGCGATTGCAGGGCGGAGGCCTGTGCCGTGACCTTGCCGTCCACGGTGTCGATGGATGCCTTGTTCTGCTGGATCTGCAGCGCCATGGCCTGGGTTGTCTCTGCAATGGTGCCGATATCAAACCAGTACTGGGCATTGGGAGGCGTAGCGTTTTTCGGTACCGGCGCGATGGCTTGGTACAGGTGCTGGCCCTGCCGCACTACGTCGCCGGCGGCATAGCTTTTGGTCGGATCGTAGACCAGGGCGTCCGTGATCTGATCGATCAGGTCTTCCAATTCCTGCTTGGCCTGCTCCAAGCGATCGTTCACAGACCCCGGACCGTCGCCGGAGATCAGTTCAATCTCCTTGACCAACTCCTGAGCCAGCTCGGTTTTACCAATCTGGCCGGCAATCAAGTCCAGGATGGGGCCGGCCTGCGAACTGGCCTGCCCAATCACACCGTTCACCACAGGATAGAACGGCCCGATATTTCCGGTCCGGTCCACCAGGCGCGCCCAGAAGAAGAACCGAGCGCCCGCCAACAGCGACTGCATGCGGTAGTCAGCCTGCGGATATGCCAGGTCGGCCAGCTTGGTAGCGGCTCCAAGATTGTTTGCTGGGCCATACCACAACTCGGTGCGCTGGGTATCCTGGGCGCCAGCAGGGAATCCCCACTTGATGCCGATGCCGAACAACTCGCTGGTGGTGGTCAGGAACGCCACCGCCGGCGGCAGGCCGACCTTCCCTTCCAGATTGGTCAGATTTGAGCTTTTCCAGATCGACGATATCTCGAAGGCGCTCACCGAGCGGACCCGGGCCAAATAGGCGCCCGAGTAGATGCCGGTGACGTCAACACTGGTCGAACCTGTCCGTTGCACCTTGATCCAGTTGCCGCTGTCCTTGCGCCACTCCACGTCATAGGCGACCGCACCGTTCACCGCGGGCCACGAGATGTTCATGGTGCTAATAGCGATGCCCTGGTTCACGGCGTAGCTCGACGTCAGCGTGACACTGGCAGGTGCTGGAACTACGGTGATCGGGATGACGCTGATCGGCCGCTCTTCCAGCCGAGCGCCGGTGTCGATGTGAGCAAACTTGCTCGGGTCGTACTGCACGGCCGAGATTTCGAACACGCCAGGCTCTGGCCGGGAGACGCTGGTCACCCGGTACAACGGGATGGACAGGTCGTCAGCGTCGAGCGCCCACACCAGCTCCCGCTCAGGCGCCACGGAGTACGCCGTGGTGACCGTGACCTGGCGGCCGCTGACCAGTTGCACGGTGCGCCCCTCGCATTTGCCGTCGGGCAGGTTGAGGATCAGCCGGTCGCCTGGCTTGGCCTGAGTGTCACGATCGAGGGTGATGACTTTGCTGTTCACCGCCGAGATACGCCCGCCCACGGGCCTGCCCGCCAGCAGTTCGTCAGCGATCGGAATTACGTAGCCAGGCAGCGGGATGCGCCCGTCCAGGCCGACACGGAACGTTACCGCCCGGTCCTTGGAGTTGGTGAGCAAGGCCCACTTGCCACGGCGCTGGGCCTCCGACTCACGCGTGCAGCCGATCGCGCTGATCTCCAGCGGGTTATCGCCGTAGCGGCGCTGCAGCTTCTGATCGGTCACCGCCGTGACATCGGTGTCGTAGTTGTTCAGCGGGTTGTCGTAGCTGATCAGGGCCCGACTGTAGCGGGTGCGCTCCGACGCGCTGGAATAGGTGAACTTGCCATCGATGACGTTCGCCCGGGTGTAGGCGAAGTCGAAGTCAGTGGCGCGCGGCATATCGGCCAAGGTGAAGACCTGGCCCTGTGCCCAGTAGGTCATGCCCCTGTATATCGCCGAGATGTCACGCAGCAGGGACCAGGCGTCGGCCTTGCTCTGCAGGTTCAGGTTGCAGATGAAGCGCGGCTCCTGACCACCCTTCCCGTCCGGCACCAGTTGGTCGCAATACTGCGAGATGCGATAAAGCTCCCACTTGTCGACCATCCAAGGCTTGATGCGGCGGCCCAAGCCAAAGCGGTCGACGGTAGTGATTCCGTAGGTCGCCCAGACTGGATTGTTGGTGTAAGCCTCTTTCAGCGTCCCATCCCAGATACCGCTGTATGTCCGCGAAACGGGGTCATAGTTACTGGGCACCTGCCATTTACGAGCCTTGCAGCCGACTGTTACCGCTGGAATGCTGCGGAACTGCTCGGCCGAAAACTCGATATAGAGCAGCGCGGTGTTCGGGTACCGCAACTTCGCGTCGATCACCTCCGTGAAGCCGGCGATCTGCATCGTGTCGGAGATTTTGTTGTTGTTCTGGTTGATCGTCAGGCGCGTGATGCGCATCAGCCAGCCGGAAGTAGCCTTCGGCAAATCGATGCGACGGGTGCGCTCGTACACGCTGGTGGTCTTGCCGTCGACAGCTTCGCTCAGCACCTGCCGATACGCGCCGCCGTCGGTTGCCAGTTCAACCTTGTACTCGATCCGGTACCCATTGATGTTCCCGCCGGCATCCACAGACTGGAGCGCCGGCCAGGCGAAGCGCACGCGCACGGCGGAAAGCTGAGTGTTGCTGATGGACTTAACCCATGGCGTGCCGCTGCGCAGCTCGGTTCCAATCGTGGTCTCGTTCTCGACAGACGGAATGCCCTGGATATAGGCCTGATCCACCGCACCGGTGCGCCATTCCCACTTCACGTTCGGGAAGTTCATGTTGCCCTGAGGGTCTTGCAGCGGGGTGTTGTCGAGGTAGATGTCGCGCGCGGTAGGCGTTCCTTCGAACTCACCCTCACCGATGGCGATCAGCATCTTGGCAATTGCGACAGAGCGCAGACTGTCCGGAACTTCAGTTGGCGTTTTTGGTTTCTCTTCGCCGCCCTTGGCGCCGTGGATATCAATCTTGAGTGCTGCGCCCATGCTTTTCTCCAGGCAATAAAAAACCGCCTCATGGGCGGCTGCTGTGTTTCAGGTATTGGCTACATCTGGTCTTCTGCGTAAATCGCGGCACTGATGATTGCGCCGCCCCAGCGTCGCTCGCCAATGCAGAGCGGTACCGGGTTGCCGGAAGCCGTTGTGTTCTTCGCGCTGCCGAAGGCGTAGCCGGGCGTGTTCTCTGGCGCAGCACTGGTCTTTAGTCCGCCGGCCTGGGGGCTGAGCATTTGGATTACGCCGCCGGCGACTAGTCCGATGCCCGCTCCAATTAACGGGGTGCCGAACGGAGTTGCCGCGAAAATAACCCCGACAACAATCAGGATCGCGCCGACGATGGTCTGAAGGACCCCGCCGCGCTTGCTACCCACCACTACAGGAGCAATCCGAATGTCGCCGGCGCCGCTGTAGCTCAACTCTTTCTCGCCGATGTTGCGCTTATCGCGAAAGACTGCGAACTCCAGACCTCGCGATTTGGCGTTCGACAGGAAGCGTTCAAATCCGGGAATCTGAATGCACAGAGCCTTAATGGCCTCGGCAGGCGATTTCACCGCAAGCCTGAAGGACTTTCCGAACTGACGTAGCTGCCCGTGCAGTCGAATGGTTGTCATTGGTTGGTAGTTGATCGCTGATGCCTGCATCTTATTTCTCCGGGCAATAAAAAACCGCCCGGAGGCGGCTTTATGATTTTCGTTTTTCAGTTGTAGTCGACATAGGGGCCGATGTAGAAGCCGCCTATATCACCGCTGATCCTGTACAGACTTTCCTTCCCAGGCTGTACGGTCGCCGCAATAGTTCGGATCGCCGCGCCAGCACATAGACCAGATCCTGCCAGGCCAGCGCCGAGATTTGGCGATCCCGGCGGAAGGTAAAAGGTGGCGCGCTGACCAGTACCAATTTTCGCAGCCTTGCGCCCATCTACATAGACGACGATATCGCAGCCCGAACCGACGGCGCCGGAGTCGCGCACAACCGTGATTTTCCCACTTTCGCCAGATGGCTTGGACTGAAAGGCATAAACCTCATCCGCCGGCACCGGCTTTGCGTCGCGCACTGAAATTGCCGTTGAGGCACACCCCGCCAGCATCACCACCGCTACCGCCGCTATCAAAATTCGCATGTCGTTCCCTCGTTAAGACGTGGCGAGACTGTAGCACTGAGGGGGAGATGCATGAAGTTCGTCGCAGGATCAACGCCTTGTCTGGCAAGCAAGAATCACATCTACGGCTTCTACGAAACCACTTCCACCAGCTCCCTCACTAATCCAAGCAGGCAAATCAGACATTTGCTCGACACAATCTCGGATAGTGCTGACCCCCAAAGTATGGCGGAAGTATCCAAACATCGGCCCATCATTGAGAGAGTCTCCGCTGTAGAAGACTTGAGCCACATCTTCGCCTGGCAACAAGCCATAGATTGCGCTGAGAACGTGTTTAGCCATGACCAGCTTGTCATACCGACCAAACCACGCAAGCGCCCATAAATTGTTGAATGTGTACTCCGCACCGACCGTACGGAATATTTCTATCAAAGAGTCTCTACGATCAATTTCAGACGGAATTTCCCAAGCAACACTGGCTTGCCGAAACCCTTGGTCAGCGGCTAAACGAGCCCAGGGCAACTGCTGGGTCACCATTTCAATCAGCAGCTCGCGCTTGCGAAGACTATCTTCGACAGCCTCGCCTTGATGCCAGTAGTCCCGACGTAAACGATGGGTGTCAGCGCTTCGGCTAAAGAACAGGGCTCCGTTTTCGCCAATGACTCCATCAACGGGCCACATGCGAGCCATCTGATCACACCAACCAGCAGGCGCGGCGGTGACTGGGATCACGCGAATGCCGGCAGTTTGCAAGCGTTCCAGCGCAGTGTAGGTACGAGCAGCCAGCCGACCCTGGTAAGTCAGCGTCTCATCCATATCAGTCAAAACGTATCGAATATTCTCAAAAGTTTCAGGGGGGCATTGGACTAGAGGGCGCACGTTACAACTCCAGTGAAAGTTACCGGCCCTCGTAGGCTGAGGCTTCAATTTTATATTGATATAGGATTCGCTTGAGGCGGTTTCCGTCGACTGTCAGTCAGCGATACTGGCTTACATGGTATGTCTTGAGTGGAGCAAGATTATAGCCATTGCAGCTATCAAAATCCGCATGTCGTTCCCTCTTCGGTTTCGCGGGACTGTAGCCCAACCTAAGTTGCCGGACCAAGCAGGCCTAACTGATCAGCGCTGATCTATTTCAATCTTCTGTGTGGGGTCCGGGCTGTATTTTTGGCGCTTCAACTGCGGATCTCCCTTGGCCATACAGAAGAAATAAATCTCTGCCTCGCCGCAGCCGCCGTGCAATGCGCACTCACTGGCTTGCATGTGATCCAGCAGGATCTCTCGGCCTTGGGACTCGCAGAATACGTTCGCTTCTTTGAGAGCCTGCCCTTTCGCGGAGGCAGGCCCGCCAAAGGGAACACGAGTTGAAATCGTGTATGTATCAGGCCCGACCTTGATAGGTCCGCTATCCGCGCAGCCCGCAAGCATCGCAGCAGACAGAGCCATCAGCCAGATTTTCATAGTTGTCCTCCCCGGGAAAGAAGGGACTGTACCTCGGACCTGGCCAGGCATCCAGCCTGTACAAAGTATCAGTTGCGATGAGCCATCATTCGCACATAGCGTTGAGAGGTCACAGCGATAAGCAGCTGCGGCATTTATGGATGAAACTCACGGAGCCGAAAAATGACTTTTGAATCTGCTGAAGACTTGCGCGAACGCGCAGAGGCCGGGAAAAAGAATGCCGAGCTAAGAGAGCTCCTGAATTCAATAAACAGTGAAATTAAGGGGCAGGCTGATAACGGACATTTAGAGGCATCTTACCGCCTGGCTGAGTCCGATATCGAATTCAAAGACGTCGTGCTCGAAAAACTTGAAGAGCATTACGCAGTCGAGTTCGACGAAGCCAAGCGGGACATCTTCATAAGCTGGAAATCATAGGCGAAGCAATCGGAGGCTCGGTCCTTCGCCCGCAAGCCTAAGGACCGAGGTTGCGCCAATATCGGCGCGGATAACGCAAGGAACGTGACATGAGTGAAGCTCGCACTGCAGAACAACGAATCAACGATTTGGAACTAGTACTGAAGACCCTAATTACTTTCAACCAAAATGCCTTGTCGGCTGTTAGTCGTAGGATTACCCAGGGGAACCCAGGCATAACCGACGCGCTCATTCAGGACCTGCGTAGCCTTAAAGCACTGGACTACAGCGGTATCGATAAAGATCTATACGACAGCTACATCGACAACTTTATCGTTGCTGTGAACTGATCACACCAAACCCAGCCGCATAAAGCTTACCGCTGCGCTCACACCTCTTCATGGTGATGCGCCAGCGGTCCGCCGGGCCTTGCTCGATCTTGGCGCTCACAGCCGCCGCCTTTTCGCCTTCTACTGCAACGAAAACCTTTCTCATAGTGCACTCCCGCAGCTATGCCGCATCATGATGGTTGTTTTGAATCTTTATTCCTGAGGATCAGGCGCGTTCTGTCATGCCACGGGCCGCCGAAAACGATGATTTCGGACGGCCTGCCGTACAGGTGGTGCAGCAGGAACGGTCCTGGGCCGAAGGTGCCCGACTCTTCACCAGGTAACGACGGATCGGTGCCCAAGTAGACCCCAGCGTGATTCGGGTGAACCGTCCGGCCCACATGCATGACAATCAGATCCCCACGCTGCGGCCGGTCGACTCGAACAAACCCGGCGGCCTCGTAGTGCTGTTCGTACAGGCTGGCGTTCTCCGCGCTCTCCCACCAGCCATCAGTGCGCTGGAAGGCTTCGAATTCAAGACCCCATTCCCGCTGATACCAATCAGCGCAAACCTGCCAGCAGTCCCAGGCGCCGTGTACAAACGGGCGCTTGAGCAGCGGCGTGCTGCCCGTCGGCGTGATCGTCCGCAAATCCCCCTCGGGCCACGACAGAATGTGCCAGGGCAGCGGCGTGGCCTCGCACATGGCCAGGTCGTGCGGTGACGGCCGGCTGGTGGCGTCAGGGTGCGAATGGACGATACCGATCACCTCACCAATGTCTTCCGCCGCAGCGTAGTCCTCAGGATCAAGTCGAAACTCTTCGTTCGGCTCCGTGGCGATGTTCCGGCACGGGTAGTACTTCTGCGCCCGCCCTACAGCGAGCAGCAGGCCGCAGCACTCTTTCGGGTACTCGGCCGCCGCGTGCGCCTGGATGGCTGCGATGATGTGCTTGCGCATGGTCAGCTCCGGGCAATCAGGGAGACGGCGGGGAACCCGCCGAAGGAAAGTTCGTTGTTCTCGCCGAAGCGCAACTTGCAGGACGACAAGCCCCCCTTGCACTGGTCCTTGGCTGGGTCATCCGTGGGATTGTCCTCATCGTCGAACATGGCTGCACCGGTGTAGCCGCAGTCTGGCCCGCGATAGCCGTTAGTCATGGCCCAGTGGCAGAAGGTGGTCATCTGGCGCCCGGGCAGTCCGTGGTTATCGATCTCGCCCGGGGACGACAGCTCCCAGACCACTGCCTCGCCGTCCTCGCTGGTTTTCTGGTCGATGTACCAGATCTCCAGCCCTTCCTGTGTCGGATCGGCCGTTGGGTTGCCTTCGGGAAAGTTGGCCGCGTCCAGGTACTGGGCCAGGGTCTCGCGAACAGTCAGCTTGAACTTCAGCATGTCCTCGAAGGCCAGGCACAGCGCAGTGACGCGCCCATTGATGTTGCCGGCGGCGAACGTCGGCCTGGTGGCCGTGCCATCGCTATTGGAGCCGATACCCTCGATCTGCACCGGCCAGGCCGCGTACTCGGCGCCCTGCCACCAAATCGACTTGGCCGGCAGGTCCTCCTCCGAATGCTCATAGGCCAGCAGCTCCTCAGGCGTGTGCGGGATGGCGTGACCGTGGAAGCGCAGGTAATCCGCACCGTATTCGGTCCCGTCAATTTCGAACAGGCGAATTTCGGCGCCGGGCTCCAGTTTCTGGATGTCCGTGATCAGTGCCATGGGTTGTTATCTCAGGGGTGAAAGGTTTGTTCAAAGGTCGCGGTGATCGCGTAGACCTGGCCGCCGCGGTGCACTGGCTTGTAGCCGTTGCACTTGTAGAGGCCCAGATCTCCCAGGGGCGGCTCCCAGAGGAAACCTTTCGCCCCCTTGTGCCGGTCGATGAAGTCCATGATGTCCTTGATCCGGCCCTTCATGCCGGTGAAGGTGACCGGCCAAGCCTGGGATTTGTTGTTGATCCCATCCTCGGTCGACTGCGCGTAACCGTCGGCAAACTGCTTGGTGCGCACGCGCTGCTTGATGTCACCCTCGACGCCCTTCTCAGTAGCCCAGGTAAATCGCTCGATTGCCATAAATCATCCTTTTACGTTTCGGCTGCTCACGCCGCCTTGACGCCAAGACTTGGCGATCTCTTCTGTTGCGATTTGCCGGGTGCGCGTCTCCATGTTGCGCTGGAACAGTTCGGCGTCAAACTCGGCGCCGTCCGGGCGGCCGGCCTCCTGGTCCGTCAGGATGATCGGCATGCTGAGGCTGAGGTTTACCCCGCCACCGCCGCCTCCAACCGCAGAAACACCCAACTTGCCGTTGGCTGTGCGAGTGAGCGGCATGATTGCCTCTTCGCCCGCCTCGCCCATGACCCCGGTCTTGCCCCCGGCCATGGCGAACGCAGTTGGTTTGCTGACGATTGTGTTGGTGAAGGCACCGCCTTCGGCGAACATCTGCACACCGCCCGACCAGGCGCCACCCTTGGCCTGAATGCTGCCTGGAGTGAAGTTAGAAAGGTCGGTACCGGTGTACCCGGCCTGACTTGCCCCGCCAGAGCCACTGCCGCCAAAATAGCTCAGACCTGCGCCAAACAAGCTGCTGAGCAGCTGTGAGCTCGCTTGTCGAGTGGCAATCCGCGCCATGTCCGCAAGGATCGATTTGGCAAAGTCAGCAAACGACAGCTTCCCAGTCAGCGCGAAATTAACCACCGCATCTTCCATGGAACTGAAGGCATTGCCGAACAGGGTTTTGGTCTGCCCGGCAATGTTCTTCGCCGAATCCAGGTAGTTGGCCCAGGCCGACGTCGCGCCCTTCGTCCAGTCGCCCTGGGCGTTCTCCACATCCGCGTAGTTCTGCCGGATCTGGTCAGTTGCAGCTTTGTTCGCATCCGCGAGCGCCTGCGATTTTCGCTTGAACTCCTCCTCCGACATATTGCGCGACGGGTCGGATTTCTGGTTGGCCAACTCCAGCGACTGCTGAGCAAACCGGTCTTGCTGGCTGTTCAGTTCGCCGTTGAGTGCGTTCTGGCGGTCCCCCTGGCCCACGCCAAGTACTGCGCGTTGGCCGGCAAGTTCCAGGACTCGCTGTTGCTGAGCCAGGGCCTGCACGTAGGTGGTGATCGCCCGCTCCTGCTTCGCTAGGCGTCCGGTCTCGTTGGTGGCCAACACCTCAAGCTGGTTGTCAGCCTCTTTCTGCGCCTTGACCATCCCTGCGCGCGCGTCAGCGATCTTCTGGTCCAGCTGGATGCTTTGCGCGGCCGTTGTCGCCTTCTTACCTTTGACGGCCTCCAGCGCGGCAATCTCGGCCTCATAGGCTGCGGTCACCTCGTCGCGCTGGTTGCCGATCAGGGCTTCACGCTTCAGCGCGTAATCGGCCTGAGAAATGAGCCCGGCCTTCTCCGCGGCGTCCAGTCGCTTCTGGGTGTTTTTGTACTCATCAACGATCGCTGCAAGGTTGTTCTTGGCATCATTGAAGCCCGTCAGGTCAACCTGAGTGCCGGCTGTTTTCGGGTCCTTGAACTTATCGTTGATATTGGAAATATTCTTGTCGATCGCCGACTGATCGAGCCGCGAGTCCTTCGGGTCAACCTTGCGGATATCGTCGAGTTGCCGCCTATATTCCTTGATCGCCTCAGTGCGCTTTTGCTCGTTCGTCCACGACGACTTGGTCAGGGCATCGATCTTGGCCATCGACGAAACAGCATCGCCCTGCGCCTTCGCCTGCTCGCCTTCCCACTTAGCGATATCGGCCTGGGCCGCCTTTTCGTCCTCAAGCATGTTCAGGCGGTTCTGCCGGAACTCGATCAGGGCATCCTTTGACTTTTGATTTTGAAACAACCCATCCATATTCTGGGCTTCGAGCAATCCGGCCTTCGCGTCCTCAATGTCCGAATTAATGTCCCGACGTCCGGCGTTTTTCAGTCCATCTGCCGCCTTGGCAACTGCGTTATACGCCCGCTCCCAGAAGCTCAGGTTTTCCAGAATCTTGGGGGTGCGCTCGTTGATTGCATCGGCGTACGAATCGGTAGCCAGCTTCACAGCGCCGGCGTGATCGCCCTGCTGCTCCAGTGCGGCAATCTGCGAGTAAACCGAGGCAGTCAGATAGTGGTACTGCTCGTTCAGCGCAGCAGAGGCCTTTAACGGGTCGTCTGCAAGCTTGGAGAATTCGGCGACCGTCTCGCTCACGGCCTTGCCGGTGGCTTCCTGCATCGACACGGCGGCCTGGGTGATGCCGGTGAAGCTATCGCCGGCGATCTTTCCGTTGTCAGCCAGCAGCGCCAGCACGGCGGCGGCTTGACCGGTGGTACCGACCGTTGCGCTCACCTGGCGCGCCATATCCCCCAGTTGGCCAGCGCTCACTCCCGCGTAGTTGCCGGTGAGGATCAGCGACTTGTTGTATTTGTCCTGCTCTTCGCTGCCCTTGTAGTAGGCAACTGCCAGGCCGCCCACGGCTGCGGTGGCCAGGGCCAGCGGCCCCAGAATGGCAAGCAGCCCAGCAGCGCCTGCCCCAGCCCCGGCGCCCAGTTGCGCAACCGCACGCACACCACTCCCCCAGTCGCCCGAGGAAAGCGCATTGCCCAACTGCACGACGTTTTCCTGCGCCTGGCGGGTGCCGAGGCGCAGCTTGTCGAAGCCAGTGGTGGTCTTTTCGAGCTTGGCGTAGTCCTTGTCGATCTTGCTCAGGGCGGTGTTGTACTGATCCTGGCTGATGCGGCCGGCGTCCAGCTGTTTGCCCAGTTGCTCGACCTGTGTGTCAAGCTTGGCCAGAGCGCCGCGAGCCGGGTCAATCGCCCCCAGCAGGCTGTTCAAGGCCTTCTGCTCGTCCATCGCAGACTTGGCCAGGGCGATCTGCTGCTTATCGAGCTGCGCCGAGATCTTCGCCGCCTCGGCCTCGCCATAGGCACCGGTCTTGGTCAGCTTGGCGAGCGCGTCCCGCTGCTTTGCCAGGTCCTGCGTGGTCTTAGCGCTGGAGGAAAGTGATTTCTCCAGTGCCTGCATTTCATTCATCAGGCTGGCAGCGGATTGCTCGGCCCGGCCGCCGGCCTTCGCCATCTCATCTAGGCTCGTTTTTGCCTGGATTGCATCGGCCGAGTCGATCTTGACGCCGAGTTCTGCAATGTTCATCGACTCACCTTGAATAAGTGCCCGTGGTTACGGGCTGTTTTCCCTTTCCTCCGCCATAACGCGCAGGGCTTCGCCTTCCAGCACCTGAAGGTCAGGGAAGATTTCAGCGAGTTTCTTTTTCTTGATGCCGAGGAGCCCGGCCACGTCGCGGATGCAGGTGTAGTCGAGACCGATCGCGCCGCCGGCGCCCGCCCGCCACTGAGTCGACATCCTGTTGAACAGGTAAAACGCCGGCCAGTTGCAGGGCCAGACTTCGAATGTTTCGTCGAGGTCCGAGAGTTCCAGGCCGTATGCCGCAAGCTTTTCGGCATCTGGCGCAGACTCGTAAAGAGCGCGTGCGACGCGTATCAGTTTCCCGATCGGGCTTTGGCGTACGCATCCTCGTAGGCCGCGACAACAGCCTCGGTGGTGCCTTGGCAGGATTTCACCAGCGCCTTGATGCTTTCCTCGTCGAACTTGTCGTCGAACTCCCAGCCGACAACCAGATCCTTGATCTGCTGTGCCTGTTGCTCGGTATCGACAGTCACCACATCCGACAGAGAGGGGTTGTCGCCAAGGCGCTCAAAACCCTCTTTGCGGCGCTGGTTCCACTCGTCAAAAAGGGTGGCAAGATCAACACGATCGCGGTACTTGAAGGTGAATTCAACCTTCACAGGCGCCTGGCCAACGATGGGGATCATTACCGGCCCCTTGAATGTTGGGGCCTGGGCAATTTTGAACTTTGCCATGATCAGTTCCCGCCGCCGGCCGCAACTGGGGCGCGATACGCTGTGATTTCAGCGTTGATGGTGAAGCCGAAAGCAACGGCGGCACCTTCGTTGCGCACCAGGGTCGGGCTCTTGTTGAAGGACGGATAGCCGGCGTAGTAGATCGTTTTTCCGTTCGGCAGCGACATCCGCAGGATCCGCACTTCCTTCTCGCGGTCGGCCTTGTCGAGTTCGTCGTACCAGGCCAGGCTGTCGTCGTCTGCGAGCTGGAACGAGAAAGCCTGGGCGTTCTTGGTAGTTGGGATCTGCTTGTCTCGGCGCGCCTCGAGCGGTGCGTAGGTCCAGTACTGCTGCTCACCGCCGGACATCGAGTTGCCGATCACCTGGTTCACCGCAACCCAGCCGGTGACCTTTTTGGCAGTGCCGGCGCTGATGCCATCCGGAAAGAACGAAGTGTTCGAGGTGTCGATACCTTCCAGAGTGAAGGCACCCGCAGCGGCGGCAGAGACACGCACAGCCCGCTCGTTGATGTCTTCCCAGCCGGAAGTAATCAGCAGAATGTCGCCATTGGCAAAGCCGTTGGCAAGGGATGTGGCGACGCCTGGGTTGGCATTGGTAATGCTGGCGATCACCTTCGCAGCGGCGAAGCCAGTCGAGATAGCCAGTGTTGCCCCGTTGGGGAAGTAAACAGACATGGGTTTTCCTCTTTGCAGAAATGACAAAACCCGCACATGGCGGGTTCAGGATTTGCCCAACGGGCGGGTTATGGTGTGGTGTCGGACCGGTATGAGAACGACAGCGGGACGGTGTAGGTGGAGTCGCCAGTAATGCCTGGCCCCTGATCTACCGGCGTCATGGGCGTGACGACGAAGCCGTTCTTCGTGTCGCGCACATACAGCGGGAACAGGCCGGTCAACTCAGCCACAATCGGATTCATCTTGGTCTTGCCGGTACCCGCCGGCGCGATGATGCTCACCTGGAAGACCCCGGTGAACAGCCGGTGATCCCCGCCGAGCGTGTTGCTCGCGGTGTCGCCCGGGATAGTGAAGGCTCGCAAGTAGGTCTCGCCCGCCGCCGGCGTGTAGGCCGTGTTCTCGAAGACGATCTTCAGCTTCTCCGACCTGGCAGCATTCCAGGCGATCAGCTTGGCCTCGTAGATCGAGGCGATAATTGCGTGACTCATACCTGGTTGTTCCTGATGGCCTCCAGCACGATCTGCTGGAAGCGAGCCACAGTTACCCGGACCATGCCGCCGGGGGCCTGAGTGGAATGGCCGAACTCCAGCGGAATCGCATAGGGCAAGTTGTTGATGATGTAGGCCATCTGGCCGGCGGTGAAATCGCTCATCGCAGCGACCAGAGCAGCCACTGTCTCGGTGCCGCTCGGGTCAACCTCATCGAACGTGACGCTCTCGACCATGCCGAGCGAGATGTGCCAGTTCGCGCGGAACCGGCCGCCGACGTAGCCCTCAGGCGCCTTGATGTCCATGCCGTCGTTGAGCTTGCGGCCCTTCTTGAGCCTGCCGCCCTTCGTGAGGTTGGCCGGGTCACTACGCAGCGCGCTGTTGTGATCGTCGACGGCCTTGTTGTACTGGGTGGCCACTGCGTTCTGCGCCCAGATCTCCGGGTTACCCACGGGAGACATGCGGATCAGGCTGCTTCCGACCTCGATGATGATTTCACGCACGCTAGCATCGATGGCTTCACCCGTCTGGGCGGCGAACTCGGCCAGGCTCAGAGCGAAGCTGCCGGATTGGGTCGCCATATCATTTCCTCAGTTGCGCCGTCCACGTCGCGTCAGCAGGATCCGCAGACACGTTCATCACCCGCAACCCGTTGACGATATCGCCAATAGCCGGGGCAGCCGGTACCGCCGTCGGAACGCCAGCCTCCGATACGAACAGCTCGTTTTGCAGCACCAGCAGCTTCTTGTCGGTCGTCTGGATCAGAGAGCCGTCGATTTCCTTGGACAAGTAGCTGCCAAGAACGCCGCGCCCTATGTACGTCACCGTGGTCTCCGGCGTTTCGCCGCCCAGATCGGGGTCATACTCGCCAGCGACCTTGCGCACGCCTGCCACCGGCTTGACTGCATCGGCCAGGCCATCGGGATCGTCGAACGCCTCGGCCAGATCGGCCTGAATTTCTTCGCGCATACCCATGATCAGATCCTTTTCAGCATCATCACGCCGTAGCGCTTGATCCAAGGCTCCAGCAGCGCCAAGGCGAAGTTGACACCGGCCGACTGATCGGTGGAGCCTGCCACATAGGTCTTGCTTACCGATGTGCCGGACTGAGCCGAGACCGTCTTGCTCTGCACTTCCTTCTGCGTTGCCGTGTACAGCTTGCCCGCCGCCGCCTCTTTGGCGACCTGGGCGCCGGCTGTTTTGATCTCGGCCGGGACCGGATCGGGAACCGCCCGCTTAATCTTGGCCGTGAGCCAGGCGTTGGCCATGGCCACAGCAAGGACCGGATCACCGGTGCCGGCCCAGTCAGGACCCAGCGAGGCATCAACATCGGCAACGGTGATGAAGTCGGTCATGTGCTTGTCCTTATTCCGCTGGCACCAGGGCCTGCAGGTCTTCTTTCTTGGCGGTCGCGTCGAAGGTAATGCCCTTCGCGGTCAGCCACTCTTTCAGCTCGGGGACCTTCATTTTGAGAGGGTCGGTTTCAGGTGCTTCCTGCTCCTTGCCGTCGGAAACCTCGATGCCGGCGGCCTGGTAAGCATCGAAGATATCCGGCGCAACGCCATCGACGACCACCTCAGTGGCGGAACCGATTACACCGAAGAATTCGCTCAGCAGGCGGTAGCACACGCCGCGCTCTTTGCCCGGCTTGTCCGTGTAGATCACTTTCATGAGTCACCTCAAAAGCATCCAGGCGCCATAAGGGCGCCAGGCTGTGTGGGCCGGATTACGGCGTGGTGGTACCGCTGATCACAGCGGCGAACGGGACCTGCTTGCGGCTGAACACACGCTGCCAGTTCGCAGCGGCGGCGTACTGAGTCGCGGTCGGGCTAAGGTTCTGAGCCTCGGAGCCCTTCCAGCTGAAGCCGGCGGGCTGGAGGATGTAAGTCTTCCGCTCCCACAACACTTCGGCACCACCACCGTTACCGCCACCCGGCTTACGCTCCAGCTCTACCGGCACCTTCGGCGTGCCCTCGCCGTAACCGAAAGCGCCTTGGCCGAAGAACACGGACAGGTACTTGCCCGCACCGTAAACCAGCGCGTCGTCCATGAAGACTGGCTTGCCGAGGTAGGTGGCCAGGATGATCTTGCCGTCGGAGTCACGCAGGTACTCGATGAGGTCCTGCTTGACCATCTGATTCATCACCACCGAGTGCACGCCGATCGCGCCGAACTGGTCGGCTGCGTCGCCGGCGGTAAACGCGGCATCCTGGAAGGCGTTCGCACTGATGGTCGCGCCAGCGTCGATGACCATGTCACCGCCGTTGTTCGCGATGTTCGAGGCGATGATGCCGCGAGCCGCGCCCAGGGTGTAACGCTGCCACTGGCGAGTCCAGTAGGTACCGAAGCGGTTGCGGATCTGCTGCTGAGGTTCAGTGTTCGCCAGCTCAGCAGTCAGGTCGGTGACGCCGTAACCTTTGTTGAGGTACAAGACGCGGGCACGCATGCTGTCCTGGGTGACCTTGCCGACTTCGCCCTGGTCGTTCGGGTCATCATTGCTGATATTCGGGGCTTCATCAGCATTGAGATCCTGCCAGTAGCTGATCTCGGCGGTGCCCTGGCTGCCGGAAGCGATCGCATCCAGCACTGGCGAGCGAGTCACAATGCCCGACTCGTACACAGCGGTCTTTTCCGGGCTGTTAACCGGTGCCAGAGAGGCGTAGTAGTCGCCGACGAAGATGTCGGTCAGTTGGGTAGTTGCCATGGATTAGGTTCCTTTGGTGGCCTGGATTTTCTTGAAGAGCTCAGGGTTGTCACGGGCGATCGCAGCGCGCTCGGTTTCCGTGTACTCACCCCACTTTTTCGTGGCCTTGCCACCGTTGTCGCCGGTCTGCCCGGCACCCTGAGCCCTTGGCCACAGGTGTGTTGCTGTTTCACGCAGAGATTCCGCCCATTCGAGCGGCGACAGCGGGGTCTTCCCGTCCTTCCCGTAAACGACCTCGCCGTCACGGTCGGTGGCAATCGCCTCACCGTCTTCACTGAGTTTGAAAGTGCCCCGGGCGCGCAGGATGATGTCCTCAGCAGCCTCAGGGAGCGCGCCGGCCTTGATGGCAGCAGCGCGGATGGAATCGGCCAGCACCTTGTCGCTGTACTTGTCCGCAAAGGCCTCAGCCTTGTCGGCGCGAGCCTTCTCGGCGGCCAGCTTGGTGTCATAGTCCGTGCGCAGGCGCTCGGTACGGCGGGTGATGACCTCGTCCAGCTTGCCCTCGGCAATCAGCTTGGTCTCTTCATCCTGGCCAACCTTGGTCAGCAGCCCTTTCACGGCGGCGATGTCCAGGCCCTCAAACTGAGACTTGAAGCCGTCCAGCTCGGTTTTGGTGGTCCGGAGCGAGCCAAGCAGCTCGGTGTTTTTGTTCTTGAGGCCCAGGGTCGCCGCCTCTACAGCTGCAGCAATGGCGGTCTGAACTGCCGGGTCTTCAAGATCAATCTGGTTTTCGTCTGCCACTTGGTGCACCCCTTGGTTTGGTCGGCCCGCTTTGCAGGCATAAAAAAACCCGGCGAAGCCGGGTTGTTTAAGACGGATCATTTTTCTATTCGTATATTCTCGAAACTTGAGACCTTTCTAAATATTTCGATAATTTTTGGGTCCAGCGAAACTACAAAAGATTCGATAGTAGTGTTTACTTCAACCTTCAAGTCATCAATGCTTTCACATTGGAGAGTATTTATCGCCATGAGCAAAGGCCGCATTTGACCAACATGCCACTCGAGCTGAAAATCACCTTTGTAATCTAGCGTTATTGGAAGTTTAGCTTCGGTGCCTGTTAAATCATGTCCAAACAGGGAGATGGATGTCCCTTTAGCGTCCGTTAGCCATACCCCTCTAACTTTGGAGGTGTAGTGCGAATGAGATGTAAAACAAATTAGCACGTATGAACTGGAGGACCCCTGCCTAATTTCTATCTTATCTTTTCGAAACGCTACTTGCTGTGACTCACTGCGCCTGTGTAGGTAAATCGTAGATAAGACCGCAATTAGAGCACCGATACCAGAGACCCAACTTCCGGCCACTCCCCAATCCCAAACATATTTCACAGTTGAGCTAGGGTTCATATTGATTCCTGCTGTTAAACCTGAGACAGCAGAAACAAAGCAGACAATTACAGCGATTAAGATAAACGTAATGTTCATAAAAGCTCCTTTCCAAAGGAGCGTTATATCAGCCCACCGGAATTAACGCCATCACTTAGCCACTACACCAATCGTAATCCTCGCATCACCAAGTAATCAGCGAACTGTGTCCTGCTTGGCGCGTACGGCGGCGGCCGCATTCGCAGGCCAGGCGTATCTCGGTTGAGCCGCGTGCGCCGGCCATTGGGCTCAGTGCAATGCGTTGGCTCCTCGATCTGGAAGCCCTGTTCTACGGCGTATAGCTCGACGGCCAGCCGTACCTGCCCCCACTCAAGCTCAAAGGGCACGAACGTCTCGGATAGCGTCTGGTATTCGATCTTGCAATCACGCCGCGGCCAGGCCATTGCCTGGTCAGGATTGGCCTTGCGCCCCTTCCACTCGCGACTGTTGATGTCGGCCGCAGCGCGCAACAGCAGCTCGACCTGATCAGCCTCAGCTTCAGGTATCCGGAACCCGTAGTAGTCGCGGTAGAAGGTCAGCTTCTCCAGCGGCACGAAGCTATTCGCGTCTGGCCTGCCCTTCCCGTCCTCAACGATGATCTGCATGCGCCATCTCAATCTGGTTGAACGCCGAGTGTAACGCCTGCTCGGGTGAACATGTCAGGCTCTGCTTCCTTCAACTGCGCCAGCGTCAGCGGCTTGAACGATTTGTCGAGCTGCAACTTGGCGAACTTCTCCGGCGTCAGCCCGCCATCGCGGAACAACTTGCCCCGGACCGGCCCGAGCGCATGATCCTGGAAGCTCGCCGGTTGCGTTGCTAGCCACTCGTAATAATTCAGACCTGCGTCGACCTGGGCCCCGCCGTTATCGCCCACCGAGGCGCGCGTGGCGTCCTTCGCGAACATCTCCGAAAGCCTGGTGGTCGGCACCGTAGTTGATCGGCAGTTGATGTGCGCCGGTGGCAGCGGACCTTTGCCCAGGTCGAAGCGCATCCCATCCAGGCCCTTGCACTGCTGCGAGGTCTTGCGATCGAGCGTCGACACCCAGCGATAGCCCAGCACCACTTCGCTGTTGGCCTTCAGCGTCTCCATTCGTGCCGTGGTGGCTACGTGCTGGATTGCCGTCTGCACCACGGCGGCAGCATTGCGGTTGCTCACCGCCAGGACGCCGTCCGTGAAGTTTTGCGCCGCGGTGCCGCGAATCGCCTGGATGATCTGCGCATTGGTCTGGCCCTGGCCGAAGCCGAGCCGGATGGTGTTCGTTACGCGCATCGTCTCGGTCCGCGTCCAGCCGCTGACGAAGCTCTTCAGCAGCTTGCCGCCGTCGATGCCCTTAACCTGAAGCGGATAGGAGAATACCGCCGCACGTATCACCGTGTTGGTAGGAACCACCGCGTCGATGGATAGTGCATTGCTAAGGCTTTTAGCCTCGAAGGTCGACTCGTACAGCGCGATATCGACCAGATCAGCCTGCACCAGGTCGCCGTAGGCTTTGTAGATCTCCAGCAGCTTACCGTCCACCCGGGCCAGGAACTGCTCAAGGCGGTCCCGGCTGTAGGTGGTCAGTTCCTTGCGGGTGAGTTGATCCCGCACCAGCTTGTCGATCTGGCGCAGGTACTTCTCGAACTTCTTGACCTCGCCAGCCTTAAGCCGCTCCAGCATTACCGAGTGGCGGGTCGTCTGCTCCAGCAGTTGGCTGTCCGCCTGCGCCAGGCTTGTCGTTGGCATCGTCGTAGTCCAGGTTGATGCCGGCCGACTCGCGCTCATCGCTGATCAGGTCGGCCTCTTCGTCGTATGGGCGGTCCGGCAGCTTGCCGGTGGTGAGGTACTGCCAGTAGGTGTCGGCGCTGAGCGTGCCGGCCATCACGCCCTTGAGCAGTTCGGCGAGCACCTGGGCGTCGACCACCGGGGTCACGAACTCAGGGTTAACCTTGAACTTGACCTGCTTGGGGTCGTAGCCCTTCCACTCGGCGGCGTATCGCAGGCCCTGCTCCACCGCCTCGGCCACCGTGATAACGATGCTGTGCAGTGTCGCGTGCTGGTCGTTCTGGCGTGTTTTACGCGCCTCGCCCGACTCGGTGCCGGCCACGTCCATGACCTTGGCGCCTGCCTCAAGCGCGGCGTTCTTCTGGTCATCCATGGCTTTGCGCACGGCTTCGATGCCGGCGCCTTGGAACTCCAGGTAGCCACAGGACCCGCTAGGCCCAAGATCCCAAGCCGCCGATGGCCCGGTGACGCTCAACTCCACCGCCTCATCCAAACCAGAGACCCACGGCTGCGGGTGGCTGGTCTGGTGCAGCGAGGTGAAGTAGTCAGCGCTCAACTGGTAGGACTTCAGCGCGGCCCGCGCCATGGTCAGCAGCGGTACCTCGTCGACGTCCGGCGAATTATCGGTCGAGCCGCAGTAGATCACCGGCAAGTACGGCAGGCCTTTAACCAGACGGTTGTCAGTTCCTGTTGTGCCCAGCGGCTTTTCGTCCTCGACCAGCTCACCGCCTTCATTCCGCACCGACGTGTAGCAGACGTTGCCTTGCATGAAGAACTCACGGAAGACCGTGTCGCAGTCATGACTGTAGCGATCGCCGCCCTTCTTGCGAAACTCGCGGAACACCGAAAGGACCAGGTCCTGCCGGCCGCCTTGATCAGCGGTGTCCCAGTTGATCGCGTTGCGCGTCGCATAGGTCGAGAAATACGGCTCGCCACGGTCATCGATGTTCACCACCATTGGCACCCGGCCGTGCGAGATAGCCTGGCGCACCATGCGGAAGAACAACTGCTTCAGGCCGAAGCCATCCGCCGTGGCGTCGTCCTCCAATCCCTTCAGGCCGGAGGGCAGTTCGATCTCTGGGATAAGCCGTGAAACCAGGCCCATCATCGAGCGCAGCGAATCGCGCACCCAGTGCTCGTACTGAGCCCGATCGGTGTAGTTCTCGTAGAGGTACTTGTTGCCGGTGGCGTCGATCTTCTCGGCCTCGACCATGCCACTCGGCTTGGGCAGGTTGCGCTCGTTGCGCTTTACGGCGCACTCACCCTCGAGCGCGTCGTCCATCATCTCCCACTCAGCGATATGCGCGTCGTAGCCGGGGTTTGTCGATTGCACTGGCATCAGGCCAAGCCTCCAATTCGGCGTGTTCCGCCTGTGCGTTTGATGCACGGCCACTCAACGTCGATGCAATAGCCAATCGCCGTGGTGATGTGCTGGTAGTCGTTTTTCTGGTCTTCCTGGAAGGTCGAACCCATTTGAAGCTGAACCGTACTCAAGCCCTTGTGGCACCAGGGCGCGGTAACCGGGTTGATGAAAAGGCTTGTTTCGCCTGACGCGGTCAGGATCTTCGCCCGTACGGCGTTCTGCCGGTCCTTGATGGATGGGTGCGCCGGCTTGACCTTGCGGGTGTACGTCCAGCCATTGGCCTTCAGCACGCCCTCGATGTCGGTGTAGTCAGACGCGTGACCGTGCTTCTCACCAGCCTTGCCCGCCGGGTCGCCGTAGATCAGGACGTGCTTGTTCTTGTGGTCCTTGAATTTGTCCACGAACTCAGCGGCTGACTGCTTCGAGACCGCACTGATCAGCACGATTTCATCCAGCAGATAGAGGTCCTTGCCGTGGTTGCGCCGGACACCGATCGCGGATGACAGAGGGGTGAAGTTCTGGTCGTGCATCCACATCAGTTGCTCATGCGGCTCAATGGATGCATCCGTGGTGTTCGCCTTGCTGTAGTCCTCGTAGATCCGGCCAGACGCCGTTTCGAACGATGCTTCAAATTCCTGCTTGAACTGCTTGGCCGACATGGCCCGCTTCATTGCGTCCATTACGTCAGCCGGCAGAATCTCGGCCGATTTCCAATGGAACACGCGGAAGTTTGGGTCATTGCCCGACTCCGCCTGCATGCACAGATCGTAGTAGTGGTTCAAGCCGTCAGGTACGCCGAGCAACCAGCACCAGGCCCGGTAATCCGGCATGGTTGGGTTGACGGTGTTCAGCGCCGGGAGAATGTTTGCCTCCCAGGCGTCCGGCTTAATGTCAGCAAACTCATCAATGCCGCCGCCGGTCCACGGGATACCCTCAATCCGCTGCGGCTTGTCCAGGCCGATGACGTGAATCTCGCTACCGTTGTCCAGGTAGATGATCAGGTCCGACTCGGACGGCCGGCGACTGTGCATGCAGCACAGCGTGAAGGCCTTGAGGTCATCCCAAAAGATCTTCTTGGCCTGGGCGTGCGTTGGTGCGGCGGCGAAGTACATGCCAGTGTACGCCGATGCCTGCTTCACCACGAAGCGCTTGAAACGCTCAGTCTTGCCGCTACGACGACCAGCAGGCACCAGCGGGAAGCGAATGCCTTCAGACACAGCGGCCACCAAGGCGAGCTGCACCGGGTGATCCTTGAGCGGGTACCAACGAGACAGCTGACGATCCAGCATCAGGTTGCCAGTGTTCGCGATCATGACGGCAGCCTCGCGATCAAATCGGCCAGCAGCTGGGCGTTGGAGTTGCCGCCGCCCTTCTCTATCAGCTTGAGCTCGGCCTTACGCTTCTCGATCTCAAGCCGTTTGATTTCTTCATCCAGCGACTTGTCAGGCTCAACGCGTCGATTGACGTATACGTCCCCGGTTTCCTTGGCTGCTTGCTCAATGATCTGAGTGGCAAGAGCCATGTTCTTCATTGTCTCTGCCTTTTCGGCCATGCGGCCCAAGGCTCGCAGCCGATACGCACGGTTCGCGATGGGTATCTCTGCGGTTTGCTCGCGGAAGCGCTTCCGGGTGTCATTGAACAAGGTCTGCCATTTGGCTGCCAGGTGAGACCCAGCTCTCTTCGTTGGGTCGTGCTGCTCTACCTGCTGACGGGTCACATCAATATCAAATTCTTGCTTCACCGCTTGTGAGACCTGGCTCGGTGTGTCGAAACACGCCAAAGCCTGAACGATGAAGCTCTTCACCTCATTTTTCAGGGCTGCCATAAGTTAGATTCCGTCTCACGCCTGTCTTACATCAGGCCAACTTGAGCAGACAGGTTCCGCAGGCCCTCGCAATGTTCAATTTCCCCACCTCGGCAGGACTGTTTGCAGCATCCACCAACGCTTGAACGTCAGGGCTTGCACCGTAGCGGCGGACAACACCGACGAACTCCTCGACGTCGTGGCCCTGCAGCTTGATCTTCGGTGCACCGTCTTGGGTGAATGCTGGTTGACCGTACTTATCGGTCGCATGAGCCAGGTGATACAGCTCGTGTTCCAGGAGCGCGCAGAACTCAAGGTCGCTGCACTGGGCGCAGTAGTCGGCCGCCAGGGTGATGATGAAGGCCGGCACGTCGCCGAACCAATCACGCATCTGTTGTTCCATCCGGGCTTTCTGCCAACCGCCGGCACGGAACGCTACCTGTTCGGCCTGCCCCAGGACTGTCCTTCCCTGCTTCTCGAAGCTCGACGAGGCCCACATGATCCGGATGTCTGCATCCAGCAGGTGGGCATGGTCTTCGTTATGGATGCTTCCGGTATCGGCGAGGATCTCGGCCTGGAGCCAATCCCACACTTCAGGCGCCGGGGTCAGTCGGATACCGAAGCCGGAAAACTCGGCCAGCTCAAGCAGTGACTTGGGCGGGTATGGCCTTTCCATCTGATGCTCCTTGCTGACTTCCAGGCCTGTCGGCTTCAGGGCTTAATCCAGCGCCGCCACTAGTCCGAAGCCGATGAAAGTCATCAATAGCGACCCCACAACATGTGTGAGCACCGTAGCAGCAGCCCAGCCGAATCTACCTTCTTGCAGCATGAATACGATCTCAGCGGAGAACGTTGAAAAAGTAGTCAGCCCGCCACAGAAGCCCGTGGTCACTAGCAATCGCCACGCAGGATCGAGATCTGGCATTTTGATAAAAAACGCCATGGCACACCCTATGATGAGCCCGCCAATCAGGTTAACGAGGAGCGTACCCAGCGGCATATTTGGAAACGCACCATTGAATTTCAAGGCAAGCGCCCACCGAAGCACACAGCCGAAGCTGCCACCAATGATTACCGCGAAGAGAGACTTGTACATTCGAGACTTCCAAAGAGATCTGAGAATCCCTATGGAAAGACAGGCGACAGCCTACGCACCCTCCATAGGGTTTGCGTAGGCATCATCAGCCAAAAGGCGGTTATGAGGAGGAATGCCATCTCCTGAATGAATCATATGACAACCGGCATTAAGGCTCAATACTGCCAATATTTGTCTTCCAGTTGGCTGCTTAGTCGTCACGCAGTCACCCGCTGAAGCCGCTCCTCGATGATCCTCTGCACCACTGGCTCGCTCAGGATCGACGAAGGTATGTTGCCGGCGGTCATACCCCGCTCCACTGCCGCGCCACGATTTGGCGCATTAGAAAACGTGGCGCGAACTACTTGCCCCGCCGCTCGACACCACCAGGCGCTTTGTCACAGTGCAGGCAGTGTTCGCAGTTCAACGTCCGGCACAGCCAGACCTTCACCCGTTGCCAATACGTGACCATAAAAATGTGTCGGGCACCGGCCAAAGCCAAAGCTACATGCAGCGTCAGGCCGGCACTGGTCGGCCCGAAGAAGATATTCTGGCTGCGAGCCATAACGACAAAACCGCTGATGGCGATGGCCGAGTAGATCAGCTTGCCGAGAATGCCGTCCCTCACCTTCCCGCTCAGTACGCACCAGGCCGCCCACAGCGCGATAAGGCCGCAGGCGATGGAGTTGATCAGTTCAAGATTCATGGTGGATTGCCTCCCCCGAACCGCTGGCGGATAAGCGCCCAGAGGTCAGCGGATTTAATGGCTCGATTGATGGCTGCTAGGAGCGAACCGCCGAAGGCACCCAGCAGGAAGCCGATGCCGGCGACGATCTTCGGCTCAGTAACGCCCAGGTAGGTACTGACCATGCTCGTCAGGTAGATCGAGCAGGCCATGCCAGTGATGAGGAAGATCATCCAGGCACGCCAGTCGTTCAAGTCGTCCTTGTGCCACCAGCTGGCGATCACGGCACCAACAAGGCCCGCAATCAGTAATTCGAACCTGTCGATCTTGTCGAGCAGGCGCTGTAGATACTCCATGCGCTCGACTCCGTGGGGCATGAAAAAGAAAAAAGCCCGCGCAGTGGCGGGCTGTTAGTTGAGTGCTATTGTCGAGGGAGGTACGCGGAGCGAACAATCCAGACCCAATAAGGCAAGGAATCCTATGAAAGCCAGCGAATTGATCAATCTACTCAACGAATCGATAAAAGAGCATGGAGACCATGCTGTTTGCACCTGGTCTCCTTTTGAATCAAGCGACGTACGACCAGTGTCTTACCTGCGGCGCATGCACGCGCATGGAGAAGACGTGTCCGTGATTGATTGCCATCGAAATTGGCCTAGCAAAACGGGCGAACCTTCCGGCGATGGCCGCGACAATGCTTAAAGCTAAATGAGGGACAAAAAAAGCCCGGATCGCATTTCCGGGCTTTTCGCTTAGATTCGTTCTTGAAATCGGAGCTCAATTACTCATGGACTCACCTAGAGAAAGTGATCTCCAAATCGTCTAGGTTGCCACTGATTTCGACTGACCACTCATCACACTCGTCTGCAAGTTTGCACAGAAAAATTTCGAAGGCTTCGGACGACATCGTAGAGCTTGCCTCAACGGTTACCGACGCTCGGATAACAAAATGATGAAATCCACCTCCCAGTAGAGGACGCGGCGGTAGGCGCCTCTCGACCTGCCCCATGAGTTCGGCGGCGATGCTTTGTGCAGAAACTTCCATGACCAGAGTCCCTTCAAGCACATACAAAAAAGCCCGACTCTTTGGCCGGGCTTAATTATCAATCCCTAACGCGCAAGATCGACAGGATGGGTAAATAATCTCTCACTTTCTCACTCAGTGCAATGGCTTTTTGCTACGCAGCGCAACTTTCGATTAACCCCTCTGCATCGAGCAGTTCCTGAGCGGCTGTCAGCGCCTCGTTCACCTGGTCATCCAGCGTCTTGCGGATCCCTGAGCGCCACCGGTACCGAGTTGATTCCGGCTTCCCGTCGTTATCCCAGTTGGTGATGTCGTACCAGGCAGCCGGCAGGACTGCGGCGGAGCGCTTGCCCTCGGTACCAGCAACCTGCGGAATGGCCCAGGTCAGCACGGCACATTCCCGGAAGCGTTTCGGCGCCGGCGTCTTCACCGAATTGAGCAATTCCAAAATGGCGCCGTGTTTGCGCTCTTGGTGCGTCGAGTACTTCGCCACGAGCGCCCGCCAGTGCGCCGGCGTCAACGCCTTGTGCAGCCGGCCGAACACCCAGCAGTCTTGGAGAAATGCCGCCTCCTTGCCGACGATCTCTCCCTTCTGCTTGTCGCACTGCACCTTCGGCTCAAAGTCGCAGCCGCCGGCGGAACTGATGGTCTCGGCCGCGAGGGCTCGAACTACTGCTGAAACAACGTTGCGATAGGTCATGCGGCGGCCCTCCGAGCCAGTTTCTGTTCACACTTTTTGCATCGGTCCCAGTTGCCCGGCTCGAACATCGGCATCTTGTCCGTGCTTACAGTGTCGATGCTGCACAGCGAACGCCAGAAATACGCCCTGCCCTGATTCGTGATCGCAGAAAACTCTTTCTCCTGGTTGAAGTAGTGAGCCTTCCCCGTGATTGGGAACATCGGCTTAAGCCAGCCCTTCGAAGGCCGACTTGCGCCACCGGTCATTTGCGCAACTTGCGTCATGCTGCAGCCCTCTTCAGCTCTCTTGTCTTCGCCCGGTAGTAGGCCTTGATGCCCTTGATCTGCTCGACGGAGTACTTGCGCACGCTCTGGTCTGCTTCCAGGGCGTCGACGGCCTCCTGGCCGATGCGTGCGATCAGGCCGATCCGGTAATCCACGGCATTGCCCGAGAGAAACCGGTTGTCCTGCTTACTCTGGGCGTGGCAGTTACGTTCATCGAAACGCAGGTGCGGCGCGGAGCCAACGCTGCGGTAGTGACCGGCATCGACTGCGTTGCCGCTCCAGTCCAACGGCTTGCCGCTGGAGATACAGAGGTGGCCGGCGGCCTGGTCCCGGGTGCGGACGTACTCGTTGAACGCCTGCTGAGCCTCACGCACGTGTTCGCCGCGGCTCTTCAGCTTCTCCTTACGGACCTTGATCTCGCGGCGCTCAACCTGGGCCAGCGACTTGCGCGCCTTCGCCTGATTAACTTCCTTGATGGCCAGGCCGCACTTCGGGCTGCATACGGCCTGCCCCAGTCGCTGCGGCGGGAAGCTGATGCCGCATGCCGGGTTCTTGCACTTCTTCGGTTTGGGTTGCTTGGCGATCATGCAGCCTCCTTGCTGAGTAGATCAGTGAAAACCACACCTTGGCCTGTGAAATAGGCGGCAATGCGATCGGTGTAATTTATGCCCTGGGCACGGTTGAACAGGCTGGTCACCGGGAAGCCGTCAGGGCCGAACAAATGGCACTCGCCCATCATGGCCAGCTTTGTTTCGTAGGGCAGATGGCGCATGACGCGATACCACTCTGCCTGGAACCCGGCATCCTCGTTTAGCAGGATCTGTACGCCGAAGTGCAGCTTGCAGTAACGGCGAGCGTCGGCCGCGTCGCCGATCTGGGTCATCTCGGCGATGCGCTTGTACATCCCGAACCACAACCGGTTTTGATCCAGCGTTCGGTCCTTGCCCTCACGCAGGGTCACGACGACATACTTTTTGTCTTTGTACATGGCGCTGATTTTCGTGATGACTTCGGAGAGCTTGGCCTGGCAGTTGACTGAGATTTTGTCGGACATCAGAAACCCTCCTTGCCGCGCTGCGATTCCCACTCAAATGGAATGACGATCACCCCACCCTCTCGCAACCGATCAATGCAGCGCTCGCCTAGTGCGTCCGGCAACGTCTTTGCGTCAAGGTTGGAAACGATCACCGTGGGGCGCATCTGCTCGTAGCGGCCGTTGATGATTGCGAACAGCGTGGTCAGCTCGAAGTCACTTGGCTTCTCCTTGCTGACGCCGATCTCATCCAAGATGAGCAGCGAGGGGCTGATCAGGCTCGACAGGATCTGGCTTTCGCTTTGGTCGCTGGATTGGTCGTAGGTCGCGCGGATGGCCTGCAGTACGGCGCCGATGGTGCGATACACCGCGGTCGCGCTGGACTTGGCCATGATCTCGTTGGCGATAGCCACGGACAGGTGCGTCTTGCCGGTACCGGGCTTGCCCAGCAACAACAGGCAGCGGCCCGTCTCGGCGATCTGCGCGAACTCAGCGGCATACCGGCGGCAGGTGTTCAGCGCCTTGCGTTGCTCGGTGGTGGTGGCGACGTAGCCATCCAGAGTCTTGCTGGCGAAGCGCTTGGGAATCAGCGCGGCACCGAGCTTGCGCTCCATGGCCATGCGGAGCTCCATCGCCCTGTTGGCCAGTTCTGCAGCTTCGGCCTTCTCGCGGATGATCCGACCGCACTCAGGGCAACCGCTTTTCAGCTCCTTGCCCAGCACCGGAAAAATCTTCTGGTCGTAGTGCCCGTGGGTCTCGCATTCGGCGGGCTGGATGCGGGTGCCCGGCGGGAGTTCTGGGCTTTGCTGGACGGGCTCAGATCGCATAGGAACCGTCCTCACGCTGAATCAGGCCATCGGTGTAGTTGCGGTCAGCAAAACCGGTGTGACGAGACTGAGGGGCCGGCACCGGTGCGGATTCAGCGAGACGCTTGATCACCCAGGAAGCCTTGAAACCCTGCCAACCGGAATTCAGCGCTTCGGTGATTGCATCGTCTGCGGTGATCCCGGCCTCGGCGCACTTGGCCAGTTCGGTGTTCACGGTCGCCCAGACGGTGGCGGTCACTGCGGCGCGCTTGGCTTTGCGCTGTGTCAGCCAGTCGGCCAGCAGTTGCTCAGGGACGTTGTGAGGGTTGTCGGCCAACAACTGCGCCATGCCGAACGGAGTCTTGCGATCAGGCTTCGGAGGTTCGGCCGGCTCTTGGGGCGGATTAATCTCTTTCGTAGAAAGAGTTAATAGGGGTTCTTTCTTTGTATAAAGAAAGGAGTGAGCAGTTTTGGTCTCACTCGCAGGCGGTCTCAGTGAGACGATATTGTCTGAGTGAGACGTTTTGGTCTCAGTGAGACTCGGTTGTTTTTCTTCGAAGAAAGACCACTCGCGGACAGGCGCGATGCCGATATCCCCACGGCTCCCACCAACGCGAAAAATGATCCGGCGCTCAAGGAGGTGGCTGATCGCCTTCGACGTGACGTCACGGCGCAAGTTGGTCTGTTTGCCGATATCGTCGGCAGTCAGGCGTTTGGTTTCCAGTTGATAGCCGATGGTCTGGCGTGCAATGGCCATGAGCACGCGCAGCTCACGCGCTGGCAGGTCAACCGTAGCCAATGCCTCCATAAGGCTATTGTCCATACGGGTGAATCCCCGAGGGTTGTGTAACGCAACAATGTTTGGCATGATTTCTCTCGCATAAAGCTGTTGAAGAAGCCGACCTCGTACGTCGGCTTTTTTGTGTCTGAAATTCAGGCTGCCTTCACCGACGCATCCATCACGTCCAGGCTCTGCCGAACGTGATTGATCTCTTGGCGGATCAGGCTCTTTTCGAAAGAGCTGACGTGGTTGTCGTCCAGCGCTTCGTGCACCGCGATCGTCAGGTCGGCAACTTCCTTACCTACGTTGATCAGCGACTTGGTGAGCGCTTGCGGCTCCGGCGCCGACTTCGATACCAAGTCAAAGCCGAACTCATTGGCCAGGGCCATCAACGGGCGCATGTCGCCGGTGTGCAGTAGGATCCCGAACAGATGCTCCACGGTCAGGTGATGAGCCTCGTTGTCAGGGTTGGCGCGCTGAAGCAGGCCGACATGCGCAACACCCATCTTTGCCGCCAGTACCTTTGCCTCGTTGTCCAGAACAGCGCTCTGGCAGGCCCGCAGAAAATCTTCCATTCGTAAAACCTCAACTTTGTTTCCGTGGCGCCCTGCCAGTGGGTAGGCGAAACTTTGTTCCTGGATCGACAGACAGGGATGTCACGCCGCGGATTGAGCCACCTTCTGGCGCATGCATAGCTCGCGGGCTGTGATTTTTCCACCGGTCAACTCTTCTGCCTTGAAAGCCTTTTCGGCGCGCATCGGATGAATCCCGGCAACCCAGTACGAAACTGCGGCTTGAGAAACGTCGAGCGCTAAAGCGGTTTTGGTTTGCCCGCCGAAGAAGTCGACGAGCCTTTCGATAGGGGTCATAAGAGCGCCCTCCTGATAAGCCTGCTTATATCCTATTTAGAAGGACACTTATTTGCAAGCCGATAAGGGAACTTATAAATTTCAGCTGATGAGCACACTCGCCGAACGAATCAAAACCGCACGCAACCACGCCAAGCTGACGCAGAAGGCGCTCGCCTTAAAAGTGGGTGTTGAGCAACCGGTAATCTCCCAGTTGGAGACCGGAAAGAACCTTCAAAGTGCACATCTACCGAAGATCGCCCATGTGTGTGGTGTGAACGCTATTTGGCTCTCCGAAAATACCGGACCAATGACAGGTGTGAGCGCTGCCGAGTCAAATATCTCTATCGCCGCCCAGCCCACCAAATCATTCCGCTACCCGGTAATTAGCTGGGTCGCCGCCGGCGCCTGGGCGGAGGCTGTTGAGCCCTACCCGGCCGGATTTTCGGACAGTTATGAGTTCTCGGAGTACGACTCCAAGGGCACAGCGTTCTGGCTGAAGGTGAAAGGTGACTCGATGACGGCGCCCGCCGGCCAGAGCATCACCGAAGGCACGCTGATCCTGGTGGACACAGAGGCTGAAGTTGCACCAGGTAAGCTTGTCGTGGCAAAGCTGCCGGACAGCAATGAAGCGACATTCAAAAAGCTGGTCAGCGACGGTGGCCGGCTGTTCCTGAAACCGCTGAACCCGAGCTACCCTATCGAGGCCGTCGACGAGCACTGCCGGATCGTGGGCGTGGTTGTGCAGGCGCTGCAAAAGTTTTACTAAGCAGGGATAGCAACCCGGGCGAGGTCATCTGCCGCGGCGGCGATTTGTGATCGCCCTTAGCAGAGCAATTAATGCCAGACCCACAATGGAGCTGAAAATGAAGTACAGGATGTTTGCCCTCTTTGCGCTTGCATGTGCCCCGGCATTCGCCGTCGACCTGCCGCTATCCGTGCCATCTGACTCAAAGGCCAAGTACACGGTTCTCCAGAAGGGGGCATCGGGCAACAACCGTACAATCACGACCAAGCGCGAAGGGTCAAGCGGAGTCAGTTACTCGAAACGCCTCTACAACTGTTCAGAGAGTACTGTTAAGTACTTGGGCAGTGGCGACACAATGGAACAGATGAAGGCTTCAAAACCAGATCCGGGCATGGCTCCAATTGTCCCTGGATCCATCGCCTATTACGTTGGCGCTGAAGCCTGTAGATAGATGGCCTCAGCCTGAGCCTTGGAGACCTCCATGTCCCTCACCAAACCCAACCAGCAACTACGTCGCGACCTGAAGGCGATCGCCTCAAACCTTGAAGAGTCCTGTATTGACCTGGGCAAGCTGGCAGAGAAGCTCAGCGATGCCGACGCCATCGCCTTAATGGGACTGGTGGGCACGCTCTATGAGGAAGCAGACAGGCTGTCGGGGTATGCGGATGAGGTGAAGGCTGGGCAAATAATCCGGAGCAAACCCGAGTAGGCGCGTGGTCTTACGCGGCAACCCAAGTCGAATTACTGCGAGCTGAGAAGCGCTCGTATACACAAGGGAATGTGGTAATGAACGCCTATCGGATCGCGACTCTAATCGTCGCCCCGCTTTTTATCTCCGGCTGCTACAGCACGCCAAAAGAAAAAACTGATTACGAAAAACAGATCGACGCAGTACCGATGCCTGTAACGGAAGCTGAACGGGTTGAGCAGTGTCGTAACTTCAAGCAAAGCGCGGATTACCAGCATATTGTGGACCTTTTGCAGTACTCACAGCGATCCAAGCTCGGCGCCTCGGATTATGAATTTACAGAGTCTCGAGCGCTTTTGCGTCGCCTCAGAGCAATGAAGTGCCCTGGGTATGGCTGGTTTTCCTGATGCTGCTGCCCAGCGTGAGCCAATGACTGCATGGCGAGAGCAGAGTTTCTGGAGCAAGGTTGGAGTCATTGCTTGCCTGGCTTTCCTTATGATGCTCCCCGGCTATTCCGACGTCGCTGGACTGGGCGGAGGCTCATACGGTCGCAAGCGGGTCTTCAGCCCTGGCTTCGTTGCACTCTGTGTTTTCGTGGCTGTATTCGAGCTAATAGCGCTGAACCACTTCTACGGCAGCAAATGAGGTGAAGTCGGGAAGGATTGTGAGGAGCAAACACGCGCCATCTGGCGAGAGGCGATCTTGATGATCGCCTCTGCTCAACGCGACGCCTTCAAGTCCTGGTCCGTTATCGCGGTCCGCTACCAGGACCACCGCCAGGGCCCCCACCAGGTCCACCGCCTTGGCCGTGACCACCGTGACCACCATCGCCACCACCTCCTGGCGGCATGAAAATCCAGCATCCGGACAGAGAAGACAGCAGAGCAACAACTGCTGCAACCTTGACCAATCGATTTAAAGTCATAACTACGCTCTCTATTCAGGAACAGTTGATTCGCGTGATTTATGACAGCTGGAGAATGGGTTACGTCATATTTTCCGTGTAGCGACTTGGTAAGCTTTTTGTTGCAAACGACAAGGACCGATCGCAGAAGCCAGCCGATCGCGAGCTTTCTGCTTTTGCGACATCCTTTTCACCTGGCATTTACAGCACCGGGACCAAACTCCCCCTACTCCTTTGAAGAATTCCCTTTAGGCCCGCCCATAAGCGGGCTTTTTTTGCCTGTCAAAAATGCCTCCTTAAAAATATGCATTTATGCATGAAACTTCCCGTCGCCCTCTTGCCAAGATATGTCAGCGCCAATACTGTGTATACATACAGCAAACGCAAGGAGCGAAGCATGATCCAGGCCCCCTACCCCACACCAAAACCGAGAAATTCCTACGAGCTTGTTGGCCGCCGCTTACAGGGCTTGATCGCCTCTCCTCGAGTACAGCGGATTCAGTTGGTCGAAGTATCCAGACGCGAAGACGAAAGCCCTGAAGCCTGGCACCAGGTTATTCAAGACATCGGCGACACCGCCGGGATAAGGATCGAGCATTTGGATGACGGCGCCGTAAGGATCGGATGGCGCGAGTACTGCGATTCCTAAATGAGCCCGCCAGTGAGCGGGCTTTTTATCGCTCGCAAGAAAATATATAAGCCTGCTTATTGACTGGAAAAATAAGCTGCCTTATATTTCAACTCAAGCCAGCAACGAACATCGCCGGCCAGCAGCGAAAGTTGCACCGCTCTTTAGCGATACCCCTTGCCGGATCACCACCGGCCCAGATTCAAAGGCAGCGATGAACCGGCCTAAACGGTTCAGAGGGTTGGCAACTGACCCGGGCGTGCAGCGTAAAGCGCCAAGAACAGTTATCCAGCGGGAGAACAAGCCGAAAGGCCCGCGGCTGGGAGAACATTTGATTTAGGCCGATGACCGACGCCAGTAGCGGGTCACGGCCAGCTCCAAAAGATTTGAATTAGCGATCCCGATAGCCTCGGCTGGGAACGCCGGACCTCATGCACCCTGCCCCACTCAGCCAGGGCATTCAGAGCTGTAGTGTGCATGTTGTAAGGACCTGTGATCCACGGCGAACAGATGCTGTTTGACGCTGTGAGTAGGAAGCTCGAAGCCCACACCGAAGACGACCGGCCAGCCCTGCAATCAGCAGCGGGCAACGGGCCACACCGCTGACGCAACAAACCCAGGCCGTCGCCAGTAGCGGGCCTGGGCCCCTTCCCCACCTCTATTACGTCAGCACTCCTCCCCCGCGCCCAGCGGCAACCAGCGGGAGGCATGAGTGTTGACGAATACAGGTGAACAACCCGCCACCTTGGAGGCGACCATGAACGCAGCATTGAAGATTTGCCAGGAGCGTTACGACGCTCAGTTGCCTCCAGAGGTCAGCGAGAGCGACGAGGTGACGGACTGGCTTGAGCATTCGGCGGAGCGCCTGGTGTGCGGCGTAGACATCAAGTGGAAGCGCCGCTACGGCCAGCCGCAGGTCGTGACGTTCGACCGTTTCTGCACTGTTCTGCAAGGCCACCTGAACCAGCGCCAGATCGACGGCCTGGACCAGCGTGATTCGTTTGCCCGCCTGCTGCTGTCGGCAATGCTCGGCAGCCAGAGCGATGCCCGGGCCCACGCTGCAGACCTGCTGGGCCAGCAACGCCCTATTGAGGCGGTCGAGAAGATTGCCGTGGCGCTGCTGAGACCGTATGCCGAAGACGCTGTAGCGGCGGAACGGGAAGAGCGCGAAGACGACGTGGATGCTGATGTATGAGCCCGCACATCCTGATCGATGAGGCACTTGAATGCCTTGAGCACCCTGCCAGCGAGCCGGGCGCCCAGGTGGTCGTGCAACGAATGATCACGAACATGCTCACCGGCAACGTGATCACCGTCGAAGAATTCAACCACTACTGCCAGCGCCTGCTGAAAATCACCAGGCACCGCAAGGAGGCTGCATGACCACGCCTATCGTGAAAACGCTGATCGACGAGCAAATCGAAGAGCTACCCGCCGACCGCATGATCCTGGCCTTCACCCACACCAAATGGCTGGGCGCCCTGTCGCTGGCACATGACGCTGGCATCCCCAATGTTCACGCCTGGAGCGGCCGGGCCTGCATGTGCGGTGAGTGGACTGTCGCTTATGAGGTGAAGGCATGAAGCTCAGAAGGTTCGACGCAACTGACACCGCGCGCATTCGCGCAGCGCAGAGCAAACGTAACAATCGAATCGAGCGCAACTACCGTAACGAAGCCTCTCAGGGGCGGGAGCCCGAGGGTTTGCAGCGGATCGGCAAAGTTTGGAAAGCAGAGTGCAGGTCGTGCGGGAATGACTACGTGTTCGACTGCGATGCGCGTGAGTTTCACCCCGATTACAGCTACTGCGGCGGTAGCGAGCGGTGCATACCATGACGACCCGCCAAGCCATCCGCCTGACCTCGGCCATCGTCGGCCTGACCTTCATCGCAGTTGTATTCCTGGGCCCCGCCATCGGCGGCCTGATCACCCAATAACCAACACCTTCAATCGCTGCGAGCATCGCGGCAAGGATCCCCCATGTCCGCAGTAATGAAGCAGGACGACAACACGCCTGCGATGTCGGAGGCCGCGCTCGTTGAAGTGCTGAGCAGCAGCCTCTATCCCGGCGCAGAAAAGAACTCTGTAGTGATGGTGTTGGCTTACTGCCAGGCCGCGCACTTGGACCCAATGTTGAAGCCGGTGCACATCGTTCCGATCTGGAACTCCAAGACGAAAAAGATGCAGGACACGGTGATGCCTGGCATCGGCCTGTACCGCATCCAGGCGGCGCGCACCGGCCAGTACGCTGGAATCGGCGAGCCTGAATATGGCCCTCCAGTAACCGCGAAGCTGAGCGGCGTCGAAGTCACGTATCCCGAATGGTGCCGCGTAACGGTCAAGCGGCAGATGAGCAACGGCCTGGTTGCCGAATACACGGCCAATGAACGCTGGCTCGAAAACTACGCGACGTCGAGCAAGGACACCGCGGCGCCCAACGCCATGTGGAAGCGCCGGGCATTTGCCCAGCTCGCCAAATGCGCCGAGGCCCAGGCCCTGCGCAAAGCATTCCCTGAAGTCGGATCGGCGCCAACGGCCGATGAGATGGAAGGCAAGGCATTCGAGGAGCCGGCGCGCGATGTCAGCCCTCGACAGCACGTTCAATCTGAACCGGAAGCGCTACCCGCCTACTCCGACGACCTGCTGACCGAGAACATCGTGAAGTGGCAGCCACTGATCGACTCGAACCGTACCAGCCCTGAACACCTCATTGCGACCATCAGCAGCAAGTACACGCTGAGCCCGGCGCAGATTGAAAAAATCACCAACCTCAAAGCCCTCGATGGAGATACCGCATGAAAATTCACAACGTAGCTCAAGGCTCTGCCGAGTGGCTTGCCCTCCGCGCCCAGTTCCGCACCGCCTCCGAAGCCCCAGCAATGATGGGCGCCTCGAAGTACCAAACCCGGACCGATCTGCTGGCGGCTAAAAAGACCGGCATCACGCCGGACGTCACGCCCTCTCAGCAGTTTATCTTCGACAAAGGCCACGCAACCGAAGCTTTGGCCCGCCCACTGGCTGAAGCGCTGGTCGGCGAAGAGCTGTATCCGATCGTTGCCACCGAGGGCTACTTGCTGGCCTCCATGGACGGCGCCACGATGCTCGGCGAGACCCTGTTCGAGCACAAGCTGTGGAATGAGTCGGTCGTGGCCCAGGTGAAAGCCGGCGACCTGGCTCCGCACTACTACTGGCAGCTTGAACAGCAACTGCTGGTGAGCGGCGCTGAGCGGGTCATCTTTGTTTGCTCGGACGGTACGCCGGAGAACTTCGTGCACATGGAGTACCGGGCTGTCGCCGGGCGCGCGGCCCAGTTGATCCAAGGCTGGAAACAGTTTGAGGCAGACCTGGCCAACTTCGAGATGGCCGACGCACCTTCAATCGTCGTCGGCAAGGCACCTGATGAGCTGCCAGCCCTGCGCATCGAGCTGACCGGCATGGTCACAGCCAGCAACCTGAGGGTGTTTGAAGATTCAGCCCTGGCGGTCATTGACTCGGTGAAAACTACACTCTCCACCGACCAGGACTTCGCCGACGCGAAGAAGGCAGTCAAGTGGTGCGGTGACGTTGAAGAAGCTGTCGCGGCCGCCAAGAAACAGGCCCTGTCGCAGACCCAAAGCATCGACGAGCTGTTTTCCTCGCTGGATCGCATCAGTGCCCATGCCCGCGAGACTCGCCTGAAGGTCGACAAGCTGGTGAAGGCTCAAGAGCTGTTGGTGAAGACCAACATCAAGCAAAAAGCCGAGCTGGCACTGGCGGATCACATCGCCGCAATCAACAAGACGCTGGGCAACGTCACACTGCCTCATGTCGTTTCGGACTTCGCCGGCTCCATGAAGAACAAGCGCACCATCGCCAGTCTCCAGGACGCAGTAGATACCGAGCTGGCCCGGGCAAAGATCGATGCAAGCCAAGCAGCGGACAGCATTCGCTTGAACCTGACCAGCCTGGCGGAGCTCGCCGTTGATTACGCCTTCCTGTTCAGCGACGTGCAGCAGCTGGTCACCAAAGCCAACGATGACCTGGTGACGCTGATCAAATTCCGAATCACCGAACACCAGAAGGCGGAGAAGGAAAAGGCCGACGCGAAGCGCATCGCTGAAGAACAGGAAGCCCAGCGCCTGGCGGCCATCAAGCCAGAGCCGGTCGTGGAGAAGGTGGCGACACCAGAGCCTGTCCGCACCGCTCCGGTCCAGGCGACCGTCGGCCAGGCCACAAAGCCTGTGGCGAGCCACACCGTGGAGCAGGTAGCGCTGCAGGCCAACGTGACAGACTTCGAGGCCCTGGTGAAAGCCGTGGCATATGGTCAGGCGCCGATCACCGTCCTCTTGGTCAACTGGGAAGCGCTCGACGCGATGGTTGCGGCGCAGGGATCCACCTTCAGCATGGCCGGGGTGACGCTGGCCAAGGCGGCAGCATGATCAGCAACAACCTCAGCCTGGTCGAGGTACTACGGCCGGCCTCGGATGAACTGGCGGCCCAGGTTGCCCAGTTCCTGGCCGGCGGCCAGATCGAAGAAGCGGCACCCATCGGCTACAAGCCCAAGCCGATCACCTACAGTAACCAGATGCCGCCGGCGCCGAAGCCGTTTGTTCGCCGGCGGGTTGAGGCGACTCCCCTGCCCCTGCACTCGAAAGATATTCGCCAGCAGGAACGCGACGAGCTCGCCGAGCGTATTCGCGAACTGGGCGCCACGCACACGCAGACGGAAGCATCGGTAGCCCTGGGCCTGAGCCGGCGCACCCTCTACAGCTTTGCCAAAGAGTACGGCATCAGCTTCAAGAAGCCGACCCGGGGCGGTGCCAATGGCGCAGTCCGAAGCGAGCAGGTTCAGGCCCGCGACGCGAAGTACGCCGAGCGGATTCGCGCCTTCCTGGAGCTGGGAATCACCCGGCGCCAGTGCTGCGGCAAACTGGCGATCGGCAACAAGGCCTTCGAGCGGATCATCGCCGCCCACGGCATCGACTACCCCAAAGCGCAACGTGGCAGCACTTCATGCGCCGCATAGCCCGCATCCAGCAACGCAAACGTCAAACTTGGCTCGCACTGCCGGCCAGCGGAATAGAAGAGGTAGGCCATGGCCAAGGACAACGCGCAGATCCAGCGGGACAAGCGCGCGAAAGAGAAGGCGCTGCTCGAACGGATTGGCGCCGAGAAGCGAACGCTGATTGTCTCGAAAGCGCTCGATGATGCACTTCAGGTGCTGGGCGAGCGGCACGACTTTGAGGAGTGGCAGGAGACGGTGTCCACCTTCCTGTTAAACTTGGCAGCAGCCCCCGTCGAGGAAACGGCCCGATTCGCAAACATGTCGCGACCTGAAATAGTCGTATCTGAAAAGCAGTCGCGACAGCTGCAAAAATTTGCTGAGACCGGCATGGACACTTGATCAGGAATAGATGATCCCAGGTACGTGCCCATGAATCTTAAGTAGCGAGCTCATCCTTCCCTGAATGGCTTGATCGGTCGACACCGAATCAGCCCACTTATCGACTGCATCCGCCATTTCAATGCAAAACTCATCTACCTGAAGTTGGAGAGTATTGTTGATCTTGTTCCGGTGGATTGAATTCCCGTTACCAGGTGGAAAGATGAAATGAAAATCATCCAAGGCTTTCCTTGCCCGCTGCTGTGTAATGTCGGCTCCGCCTTCGTGCAAATAGCTACACCTAAGGGCGTAGCAATCTTCACCAGTTAGAAATATATGAAGCCCTATGCGTGGCATGTTGCTCGTGTAGCCTGGCTCCATCCAGATTTTGAACCAAGCTGGATAGCGCTTTCCGCTCGGCACGGCTGGATCAACAAGCCGCCCGCAAACATCAGGCATTGTTAAGGCAGCTGACAGCGCCACATACCAATCACCATTCGCGACAGCCGATCTCAAGCTCTCAGTGAAACGCTTCATAGCTTCTCTCCTTGATCCGGCTCCATGCCGGTCACCCGTAATACTCCAACCCAAACCAAATTGCCACCACCGGTCACCGGAGGGCGGCGCCTGACTGGAGATAATCCATGAAAGAGCATGAAAGTACCGCACTCGCCGCCCGGGTCGCGGAAGACCTGGCCAAACACCAATACACTCAACTGGTGAACGAAAACGGCGTCGAGGTTTGGCGCTGCGCACGGCCAGGCAGTAGCTGCTACGGTTTCGACATCTGCGTTACCCGCTTCGGCATGAGCATGATGGGCGATATCGGCCCGCTCGTTTTCCACGTCGGCGCCAGCTACGGCATCAACTTCTTGCGTCATCAGAGCGATGGCTATCTGCATGAGAAGTTGGATGGTGACATCAAGCGTGTGGTGATCGACTTCGACGCGATACGCGACACCGTGTGCGAGTGCGTCGCCGGCCGGATCGATTACGAATTGCCGAGCGATGAAGTGCCTGAATGGATCGCTGATATCCCCAATAAGGGCGCCACCCTGGAGCAGGCTGAACAACTCGTTGAATGGCTGCGAGCGCGCGATGAGGTAGAAGACGAGCGCCTTCCTTTCGCTGACCTGGCCGACGTAGTTGAGGAAGTCGAGACCTTCGCCGATGGCCGCGACAGCGAGGTGGTGCTGGCCTATGACTTCCTGCGCGAACACGAAGAACTGATTGGTGGCAGCGACCTCTGGGAGTCGACGATCAGCAAGCCATGCCCAAGCCTGATGGCTCGCCTGTACTACGTGCGCCACGCCGCAAACGCCATCATGACGATCAAAGAAACCTCCAGCGCCGCCGCCTGATACTGTAGGAAGCTTACGCTAAAGACGCTTATGCTCGATGAGATCTTGAGCGATTTTATTTAGATCGTCATGTGCGGCACGCTCATCAGTCCAGCGGCCTGCAACTTCCTGATAGTACTCGACAGCCTTCGTGCTATCGCCCTCCGGCTGACGAATCGGCCCGAGAAATGCTACTTGTGGCGGACCGTCCTTTTGCGTGCCGAACGTGATCCAGACTTTCGGTTCATTCTCTGGGTAGCCGTAAGAGTCCCAATAAGCCATATCAATTCTCCTTGATCCGGCTCCATGCCGGTCACCCGTAATACCCCAACGGAAACCAATTTGCCGCTACGGGCAAAGCAGGTAGCTCCCGATCAGAACAAATTACCTGGCTGGTTTCATGCTCTTGGCTCGCTCCAAAGCCATTGGCTCAACTTCGGTGAATGCCTGCGCCTCAGATTCCCAGCTCTCTGATGCGTGCTTAAACACTCCGGCAACGCCAGGCGCGCCCGTCGTGGTTACAAACACGGCAGAGGTCGGTTTTCCGTCGACGTAATCATCGAGGGTGATGTTCACCTCGATTTCGCCGACTCGAACAGTTTTTGATTTCCCATCTTTTGCTGTCACAGCCTTCTCCTTGATCCGGCTCCATGNNCATCAGCAGAGTCAGGAAATGCCTTATGGAAATCGTTTGCCAAGGACAGCAAATCGTTTGACTTGGACATATCCGAACCCAAAATTATAGTATTAGTTTCTGCCTGTTCAAAAACCGCTTTGAATTCCGGCGCGGGATTTTTTCCAACTATAAATTTAAAGAAAATCCCGAGAACGTCAAACTCGTGCAGGCAACACCCAGGCCCCTCAATACAGGCGGGAAACCTCAACAACCTGTGAAGATTATAGTTAGTGTTGAGGGTTACAATTAATCGAACGTCTTTGATGGCATCAGTATTGCCAAGAAGATAATCTTTAAATCTACCTTCATACAATCGCCCCAGCGTTCCTTTATGTATGGAAGGATGTGATCCCCAATCCCAAACGTTGGAACGCCAAACAACGCTTGCACCGAAGTAAAACAGACTTTTTAAAATATCCGCTTTGATTTCAACAGGGTTGAAGAGAGAGAAATTTGGGCTTGACTGGGTTGATACACTCGACAAAAGCTGCTCCAACAATGGGAAATGAGTGTGAGTCGCCCACATTTTGGATACTGGCCCTTCCCCTCGCTTAGAGAATAATTGCTCGCACTCTTCACACAACAAATATTTTGTAACTTGGGTATCTGTGAAAAACGATTCACTTAAATGCAAATGAATACGCATCGGACTACCGCCACCCTCTTCTCTGCTGTCCCTGATGTGTCTATAGGCTGATTTTGGAATTAAGTGACTTTTTCTAAGTTCCTTCTCGTTACGACAAAGTGCACAAATCATAACCATCCCCGACAGTTTTTCCATAACGCTCAATATACCGGCGAGGAGCCATCATGCCCATAACTTATGGAAGCGTGTGCAGCGGCATCGAAGCCGCGACCCAGGCCTGGCACCCGCTGGGCATGCGCGCCGCCTGGTTCGCCGAGATTGAGCCGTTCCCCTCGGCGGTCCTGGCCCACCACT